>CAKVEH010000224.1 GCA_934728205.1 uncultured Helicobacteraceae bacterium | reverse complement strand
AGGCTAGCGCAACAAGGCAAGGGCGTAGATGGACTACCTATAATCCTCCACGATGGGCGTGACATTGTCGGTAATCATAGAATACAAGGGCTTAAAGAGTTGGCTAACGCCAATCCTAGTAAATTTAAAGAGTTTCAAAGCGCGCTAGAGAGTGAATTTAATGTCGCACTTAAAGACAATGAAATAATCGTGCGCAGATTAGATTCTATAAATGAAGCGCAAGAGCTTGCTAAAATCGCTAGCCTAAGCAACAAAGATACAAGCCAAACCGTAGGCGAAAAGGCAATAAGCGCGTTAGCAAGTAAGCAAGAGGCAATTAACGCCCTACCAAACAAACTAGAGAGTGGCAATGTAGCAGAGCTTAAAAACGCCGTGAAATTCTACCTTGAAAAGATAGATAAAGGCGCAGATGCAAACGAGGCAAACTTAGCACTTTTAGCAAGCCTAAGCAGTAACGGGCGATATGGCGACATTCAAAAGGCACTAGATTCTATAAACGCGCCAAGTGAATGGAAAGATAAGATTATTTCAATGCTCCGTGATAACGCAGGGAACTTTTATAATATTTTGCGTGATAGCACTTTTGCTAAACTTAATGTTATCGACACTCTTACAGACGCGCTATTTCAATTAAGCAAGATTGATTTTAACGCCAGCAGAAAGCAAGGCTTTGATATGCTTGCAAATGAAATAGAATCTATAAATGCCCTCGCGGATAAAAAGAGCTATTTTGCAGCGAACCCCAATATTTTTAATGACATTAAGGCAAAGAGTTTTGCAGAGATTCTAGCGGTATTTGCAAGGAGAGAGAATCCAGCTCAAAGCCTTTATGAAGTCATCAACACAAAAGCAATTTATGGTGAGTTTGCCGAAAGCATTGCGCCTACATTCTTTAGCGAGGGCAAGGCACTCCAAGATGCAAATTTGTATGATTTTTTACGCTACCTTATTAACAAGACACGAGAGAGCGGGGAGCAAGTGCGCCTTTATAGCGCATTAGATGATTTAGAGCAGTTAGAAAAACACGCAAAAGCACCAAGCGCAGATTCTCAAATAAACAAGGAAACCATTTCCACAAACCTAGATTCTATAAAAACGCAAATTGAAACCAGCCAAACAAAGGCGGCAAAAGCACCAGCAAATACACAAAAGCCAAAAGGCGAGCCACACAAGACAACAGAATCGCAACCCAAAACGCACACAAAAGACTTGAGAAATGATTTAAACACTGCATTGCGCCCGCTAATCAATAAAGAAATTATCAACTTACAAACACAAATGAAAGCAAGCATATCACAAAGAGAGATTAACAAAATATCTAGCACAAAAGCAGTAAATAAAAGTGTAGCAAATGGATTTAGTAAAGAACAACATTTTAAGAGTGCTGAGAATTTAAAAGTGCTTTTTGAAAACGCTATTTTTAAAGAAAGCCACGATGACATAAAAAATAAAAATCTTAAAATACATCGCTTTGAAAGTCCTTTGACAATAAACGATAAGCTAGCGCAAGCAAAAATAACAGTATTTG
>CAKVEH010000223.1 GCA_934728205.1 uncultured Helicobacteraceae bacterium | reverse complement strand
AATTTTAAAAATTCCAAAAGATAATTTTATTGCTGAATGGGAAAATGCTACAAGAAGTCTAAAACTTGCCATTGATTGGACTAGAAATTCACTTAAAATCCCTGTTTCAAAACTATTACCATACTCAGCTTTGCTTATATTGATAGCCTATTTTTTTAGAATAAATAACTATAAACCACCAACAAAAAAGCAAACACAAAATTTTTCTCGTTATTTTTTTAGAAGCACATTCACAGAGCGATTTTCCGCTTCACCTGAGACAAAAATGAACGCCGATATAAAACTTATCAACAAAATAAAAAATGATGAAAATATAAGCCTAGATAATGAAATTTCTTTTAATTACGATAAAGATAAACTTATGAATATTGTCAAACAAGATTTTTCTGCTGGGAATGCTTTTGATAAAGGTGTTTTATGTATTTTAGCTTCTATAAAACCTAGAAATTTCAAAAATAGCACGGAGGTTATACTTGATAACTCTTATTTAAGTATAGCTACTTCAAAAAATTATCATCACTTTTTTCCAAGAGCATATCTGAAAAGACAAAAGAAAGGTGAATTTGCTAATGCTTTGGCAAATATAACACTTATAGATGATTTTCTAAACAAAAGAGAAATACGAGACAAAGACCCTAAAAAGTATATTGCAGAATTTCAAAAGGAAAATCCTAATTTAAAAGAGGATTTAAAAACCCATTTGATAGATTTAGACAACTTTGGGATTTGGGAAAATGACTATGACACATTTTTACAAAAAAGGGCTGAAAAATTAGCAGATGAAATTATAAAACGAATTAAAGCATAAAGGACATAGTTTGATACATTTGCAAAAAGTTACCAAAGTCTATCCTAACGGCTTTTGTGCGATTAAAGATATTGATTTATCGGTAGCAAAGGGCGAAATTATGGGTGTCATTGGTTACTCTGGAGCGGGGAAAAGCACGCTTATCCGCACGATAAATCGCCTAGAAGAGCCCACGAGCGGGAGTGTGCATATCGATGGTGTGGATATGCTTGCGCTTAGCGATAGAGAGCTCCAAAAAATGCGCCGTAAAATTGGTATGATTTTTCAGCATTTTAACCTACTAAGCGCACGCGATGTCTTTGGTAATGTGGCGTATGCACTAGAAGTGGCGCATTGGAAAAAAAATGATATTAGACCACGCGTGCTAGAGCTTTTGGCTCTTGTAGGTTTGGAGGATAAGGCGCATTTCTACCCAAGTCAGCTTAGCGGTGGGCAAAAACAACGCGTAGCAATCGCGCGTGCATTAGCAAACCACCCAAAAGTCCTGCTTTGTGATGAAGCCACCAGCGCACTTGATACCAAGACAACAGAATCTATCCTCGCTCTTATTAAAGATATTCAAAGCAATCTCTCTCTTAGCGTGGTGCTTATCACACACCAAATGCAAGTGGTGCAACAAATCTGCGATAAGGTCTGCGTGATTAGCAATGGAAAAATTGTAGAGCGCGGAAGCGTGGAGGAAATCTTTGCCAATCCTAAAGAGGCAATCACAAAAGAGCTTATCGCCTTTTTACCAGAGGATACTA
>CAKVEH010000222.1 GCA_934728205.1 uncultured Helicobacteraceae bacterium | reverse complement strand
ATTTTGGGCGAGTTGCAAAGCGAAATGGGAGCACTAGATTGTAAATCGCTCAATATTTTGGCAATGGGCGTTGAATCTCACCATTTGCAAACTTGTGATTTTTTAATCAAAAAGGCACAAAATCTACACCAAAATCCCAAAGTCTTAGATATGCTCTACCAGCTCCAAGCCCTAAGCTACAATCATCACATCACCATACTGCAAGGCGAATCGCCCAAAGAAAATGGAGCACCCTCAAATCCAATAAATCCAAACGCAAATCTTATAAATCCCACAAATCCTGCAGATTCTGCAAGCCTTGCAAATCCTGCGCTTTCAAATAGCGCGAATCTACCCAAAATGGCGTTACAAGAATTGCTACGCCAAAATCCGCTTTTTGGTGAGATACAAACCTCTATCAACCAAATTCAGCATTTTTATGCCGAGACAAAGGACATTGTTACTAAGCTAGAAAAAGGTGAATTGCAAAAAGATGAGCCGGTAGCATTTTTACAACGATTCCTTTTTGATACGAAAAAATTTTCCTAAAAATGCTTGTATTTTGAGAAAATATATATTATAATGCAACAAATTTATCAAAAAAAGGAGTCAAAAATGGCACTACCATTTATCGCAGGACTAATCATCGGTGGCGGCGCAGTATATGCGTATAACAATAGAGACGAGCTAAAAAAGCAAGTCAAAGCAAAAAGCAAGGACTTAAAAGCAGGGCTTAAAAAAGGCGAAGAGGCGTTTGGTAAGGTTTCTACCTCTATCAAAACAGGGGCAAAAAACCTCACTAATAGCCTAAAAAGCGTGTCCTCTACCGCGCAAAGCACCAAAAGTGCAAAGCCAAAAGCACCACGCAACCCAAAGAGTGTCAAAAAAAGCACAGAATTAAAAACAGCGACTTTATCGCTAGAATCTAAATAAAGATTTGTAAGTAGAATACCACAAACTACAATCTATGGAACAAAAGTAACAAAATTGTAGATTTTGGTAGTAAATCTTACTTTATAAAAGTAGAATTACAAACCAACATTGCAAAAATTTTTTGGCAAAGAAAAATTTTGGCACATTTTGCAAAGTTTCAAAGTGGCAAGTTTTGGTGGCATAAGCTATCATCACGCAATATTTAAATTGTAAAAAAGGAGCACAAATGTTACTCAACACAGGAGCGCAACGGTCAATCACAGGACACGCAGTAAGTGGCGGTGTAGCGGGAATCTTACTCGCTTCGTATATGAACTACAAAGACTACAAAGAGGGCAAAATCTCTCAAGAAAAAGCACTCAAAAACACGGTCGCAGCTGGCGCGCAAGGCGCGGTGATTACCGCGTGTGCGATAGGTGTGGCAAACGCACTAGGTGGCAACAAAGGCGCATTTCAAGCCCTGCTAGAATCAAGTGCGTATCTGTGTGCGGGCGTGGCAGGCGTGTATATCATCGATAATGTCGCAAATGACAAAAAATTACTCAAAAAATAGGGGGAAAAAATGGCAGCAAATCAAAACAGCACAAACAACGCAAATACCGCAAACAACTTGGATACTTTGCAAAGCAATCCTTATATAAATAATGCAAACAACGC
>CAKVEH010000221.1 GCA_934728205.1 uncultured Helicobacteraceae bacterium | reverse complement strand
CACTTAGGGTTTGCACCACTTCGACAATTTTTCTTTGTGCATTTTCTACATCACGCACGCGCACCGCACCTAAGAATTGCATTTCTTCGATGAATTGCTCACTAGCTCTTTGCGACATATTTGCCATAAATTTCTGCTTCAAACTATCATCGGCACTTTTTAGTGCAAGTGTTAAATCTTTTTTATCCGCAACTTTGAGAATCTCTCTAATCGCATTATTATCAAGTTTATTAACATCTTCAAAGGTAAACATCATCTCTTTAATTTCGGTAGCAAGTTGGGCATCGATTTGCTCGATATGTGCGATAGTCGCCTTTGCCGCCTTTTGTCCAAGTCGGTTGAATATTTCTGCCACCGAGCGAGTTCCGCCAACTTCTACTTTGTAAGTGGTAAGAGATTCTAGTTTATTTTCTAGCACAGCCGAAACCCTTTTTACAACATTTGGAGATATATCGCCCAAATTTGCCATTCTAATAGCGACTTCTGCGCGTAAATTGTCATTAAAATACCCAAGTGTTTCAGCTGCGCTACCAGCGTCCATATGAGCTAAGATAAGCGCAATGGTTTGAGGGTGCTCGTTAATAATAAAATCCGCAAGTTGTTGTGGGCGGATTTTTGCAAGATAGGCAAAGTTTTGCGCCGATTGCATTGTTTTTGCAAGTTTGTCTAAAATCGCCTTTGCCGCCTCTGGTCCTAAAGACTTGATAAGCAATTCGCGTGCGTAATCCATACCACCTGTGTTGATGTATTGGTTGGATTGGAATATAATGTAAAATTCCTCTAAAACAGCTGCACCAATGCTTTTATCCATACTGCCAAGCTGTGCGATTTGTTTAGAAATCTCTGTAATAGAATCTATATCGAGGTGGCGGAAAATTTCACTTGTGATTTCATCACCAAGCTGAATAAGCAAAATCGCAACTTTTTCACTCATTGAGAGTTCATCATATTGCGCTCTTTGTCGTGGGGTGAGATTTACTGCCATATTTTACCTCTTTTTAAGTATTAGCTTACATTGACTTCTAATTCATCTTTAATGAGTGTTTGGAATAATGCCGCAATTTCCTCTGGACGCTCTTGTATTACATTTCTCATTTTCTCCAAAATCACTTCATACTTGACTTCATCTTCGTTAAATGAGCCTCCGCTAAGCTGGTCTTCTACCCGCTTGCGCAACTCACTAAAGCGATTTAAATCCTCCTCGCCATCATCATCAAGGGCAAGAAGTGATTCAACTTCCTCATCTTCTTCTTCTTGGACTTCAAGCATTCGCTCAGCAAATGGTGCAACAATCTTTTTGTAAAAGATAAATAAGACCACAGCAACAATAATATATTTAATAAGCGGCATAAATGGTGAGAGGTATTTTTCAATTGTATCTGAAAAGCTCTCCCAAGCCTCTTTTGGCTTATATCCAGCCGTTGAGGCATTAAACTCAAAGTTTGTTACCTTGACAAAGTCATTTCGCGCTTCACTAAAGGAAATTACCGCTTTTACGGTTTCTTCAATTTCTTTTAAATCTTGTTCGGTGCGCGGGATATATTCAAGTTTTTGCACTCCATTTTCATCAACATATATAT
>CAKVEH010000220.1 GCA_934728205.1 uncultured Helicobacteraceae bacterium | reverse complement strand
ATCCATACGGGTCAGGCACATCTTTATTATCCAGCCCAAACTCGCCTAGTTTTCGCACTTTATTTGATTCAAACCCTAGATTAAGAATGTCGCGGTAGTTTTGAGAATCGAGCGCGATAATCATATCAAACTCCAAATCGCTATATATGCTAATTTGTCTCCCACGCAAGTCATCAATGCTAAAGTCGTGCTTTTTAGCGACATTACGCGAGCCATCACAAGGTGGCTCATCGATATGCCAGCGACTTGTCCCAGCAGAATCAAGGCGCAAGCCTAAATCGTGCTTTTTGTTGATTTCGCGTGCAATGCCCTCTGCCAAAGGCGAGCGACAAATATTACCAAGACAGACAAAGAGAATAGAGCGAGGCTTCTGCGCGGGCATTTGGATTCCTTATAAATTTTTAAGCATTATAGCGCAAAGAAGCACGCAATGCAAAGCCAAAATACAAAAGTGATAAAATATTTCAGTGAGATTTGATTTGCTAGATTCACGTGAATCTAGCAAATCAAAATTTGTAGTTTTTTATCGTGTCATTTAGTTTTGTGAGGTTGTAATTTGATTTTAAGAACATAATGGCCTCAATGGTTAAGACACTTGAAACAACACTAATCATAAAAGCCCAATGATAACCTTGCAATAAATCCATTCTAGTAAAGACCGCTAAGGCAATGAACATAAAAGATGAAAAGACCATAAAGGTAACTACAAAACTCGTATCTTTGTTCTTAATTTTTTTAAAAATAAAGTAGCCCAATATAACACAGGCAATAAATAACAGATTAAATACCAAACCAAAACCACTTTTATATGCATCCTTTGATAGTAGAAGATAGAACCACATAGCTATAGGTCCAAATATCGCGATGGCAGGGATTGCACACATAACTATTGCAAAAAAAGCTTTTCTCAAAGAATAATCCTTTGGTATTATTCTTTAAACTCTGCACCCTGTATTGTCCATTGGATGCAGGTGTAGCACATACTGCGACTTCATCGCCATCACTTATGGGACTCCTATTTATGAGAGCATTATTCCATATAAAATTTTTGTTGCCAATGTCAAATAATGTATCTAAGAGTTTATTTTGGCTATTGCTTACAATGCCACTAAAAATAAAATCATCAACATTATCTGCACTAACTTTTTGCTGATTAGAATCTGATTTGGACTTGTTGTCTTTTGTGTTTATATTGCTCCCAAGCCGACTAGCCAATCCACCCAAATTATTAGCCAGATTCCCTAAATTCCCCAAAGTTTGCCCTAGTGAATTGTTGTTTTGTTTAGATTCGCCACTAGATTTACTGCTAGATTCGCCACTTTTGATGATGAAAATATCCACCGCTTTACCATTTTTAATCTCAAAATCCACTTCACAGCCATTTATATTTTGCACATCTTGGAGATTTTTGATTGCGCCATCATCGTAATAATATCTCACGCCATCTTCCCCGCGAATCGCTCCTTGTCCTAAAATTTTACCTGTCATTTGAAATCCTTGCGTTTAAAAATTTAAAATTTCCAAGCACAAAAAGGACTTAAAATGTTTCATATTTGTTTTGCAGCAAATGAGCCATATATAAAATACACTGCCGTTTTAATCACTAGTAT
>CAKVEH010000219.1 GCA_934728205.1 uncultured Helicobacteraceae bacterium | reverse complement strand
ATATTCACCACTACTTCACTAAATTCTTCTCTATTGATTTCCATAACGCTTCCTTTTTATAGCTCTATGCCATTTTCTCGTAAAGTATCTGCAAATGCCGCCACAACGCCGTGATACAAGTATCCATTTCTATCAAAAACCGCCTTAGAAATGCCAACCTTTTTTAAGTCTGTAGCAAAGGCTTGAGCAATTTTTTTCACACTTTCTTTGTTGTTATTTAAACCAAGTTTTTTGCCATCTACCGCCACGATTGTTTTAGATTGTGTATCATCAATAGCCTGAGCATAAAAATATTTATTAGAACGAAAGATAGAGATTCTAGGTGTTTGTGCCACTCCATAGATTCTACCCTCACCATTTTTACCTCTCACTCGAAGCTTGCGCTTAATGCGCAAAAGCTTTTTTCTCTCTAACACATTTTCTCTCATTGTTTATCCCTTATTTTTTAGAAGTTTTACCGGCTTTGCGAATGATAACTTCATCGCTATATTTTATGCCCTTGCCCTTATAAGGTTCAGGTGGGCGAAACTCACGGATTTCAGCAGCAATTTGTCCAACCTGCTGCTTGTTGCTCCCCTTAATGGTAATAACATTTTTATCTACACTCATCTCAATGCCCTGTGGTATATCATATACTACAGGATGTGAAAACCCAAGAGCAAGCTCAAGTTTTTTCCCATTTACCGCAACCTTATAGCCCACACCATTTACCTCCAGCTTCTTAGAGAATCCTTCAGAAAGTCCGATTACAATGTTATTTGCCAATGCTCTATAAGTCCCCCAAAATGCACGAGATTGCACGCTATCATCTTTTTTGCTAAAGCAAAGATTGGTATCTTTTAACTCAATGCCAACGCGCCCAAAAGTCTCTAACTCTTGGCTTTCTTTTGCTCCCTTAAAGAGAATCTTAGAGCCACTTACACTCACTTCTACACCCTTAGGGATACTAATTGGTCGTTTCCCAACTCTTGACATACTTCCCTCCTACCAAATACTACACAACGCTTCGCCACCGACATTTTGGCGATACGCTTCATCATTTGCAATTACACCTTTACTTGTGCTCACTACAATCACACCGTAGCCATTTTTAAACCGCTTTAGTTCGCTACGAGCCTTATATATGCGTCTTCCTGAAGTGCTTATCCGTTTAATCTCATTGATTGCACTCCTGCCTTGCTCATCATATTGAAGTTGCACGGTGATAGACTGCTTGCCATTATTTTCATTTACTCTAAAATCTCTAATAAAACCTTTTGTCTTAAAAACCTCAAGGATAGAAACAACGATTTTTGCATAATATAAATTCGTTACTTCAAGGCGTCTCATTGAAGCATTTCGGATTCTAGTTAGAGAATCTGCAATAACATCATTTACCATTTTTGCTCCTTACCAGCTTGCTTTACGCAACCCGGGTATTAACCCCTCATTGCCCATCTTTCGCAGACATACACGACAAAGTCCAAAGTCTCTATACACAGAATGCGGTCGCCCACAAACCTTACAACGCGTGTAAGCACGCACACCAAATTTTGCTTTTCTTTTTGCCTTTGCTACCATTGATTTTTTTGCCATTTTATCGTCCTTTTGAGAAAGGCATACCAAATAGTTCTAACAACT
>CAKVEH010000218.1 GCA_934728205.1 uncultured Helicobacteraceae bacterium | reverse complement strand
AGCTTGGAGGGCATAGAGCTAAACCTGCATAAAAAGGTGGGGAGCAATAACGCGCTTTTTGGCTCTATCACTAAAGATGAAATAGCAAATGAGATTCAAAAGCATATCAAAACAACCATTGATAAAAAATCCATTGTCATAAATGAGCCCATCAAGCACACGGGGGATTTCACTATCGAGGTAAAGCTAGGAAGTGGGATAAGTGCGAAAATCACGCTCCATATCTTGCCACTACACTAGCATTATTTTACAATTTAGGCAAACTCTTTGAGGAGCAATTTTTGCGTATCCATTATACCGATGCCTTTATTTAGTGTGTCATTGGCGATGTCTTGAGCTTCTTTAAGCGAGTGCATAGCATAAGTGCCACATTGAAACTTATTTGCCTCTGGGATTTCGCTGACGCGCAAAATATCTTTCATACTCGCTTCCCACGCTTCTTTGACACTCTCTTCGCTTGGAGTGCCTATCACACTCATATAAAATCCCGTGCGACAGCCCATCGGCGAAATATCGATAATTTCGACATTTGAGGCATTAAGATGCTCGCGCATAAATCCTGCAAAAAGGTGCTCTAGCGTGTGGATTCCCTTTTCACTTAAAATTTCTTCATTTGGCTTGCAAAAGCGCAAATCAAACACGCACACTTTATCGCCCTTTGGCGTCTCCATTGTCTTTGCTAAGCGCACCGCAGGGGCTGGCATAATAGTATGATCCACCTTAAAACTATCTAGTAATGGCATAGATTCTCCTTTAAAATAACAATTTAATGGTCCATTATAGCAAGTTTTTGGAATCTAGTGTTTAATTTGGCTGTGTGGAATTTTGGCTGTTTGTCTGCGTGTTAGATTGCGCGGGAACTTCATCGTTATTTTGGTTTTGTATTTCATTGGCATTAGGCTGTGGCACATTTTCTTTAATTTCACTTTGCGTGTTTGGGCTAGCATTATCTTGCAATAGAGGCATTATTTGGTTTTGAGCTGGCAGCTCTTGCATATCGTTTGTATTATTGCTTGCCTCATTGGAATCTACGCTAGATTGCGGCGCATTTTCTTGGTTGCTTTGTTCATCTTTGATATTTTCCTCATCTTGCTCTTTAGTGTTTGTAGATTCTTGCGTATCGCTTGGCGTGTGCTTTAGCTCTTGCTCTGTATCTTCATTTGTATGAGAATCTTCCTCAAATGTAGATTTAATAAGCCCACTTACATTATGGCAATCAATATCCACGCGATATTCAAATGGTAGTTGCGTGCTAAAGTTATCTAACACTACGCTAAATTCCGCACTCTCGCCGGGTTTTAATGGCATTTTTATAGTTTTTGAATATTTTTCCAAAGGAAAAACGGGGTTAAGAAACCTTAAAATGCCATCTCGCAAGACACTCACGCTAGCCTCACATACACTAAAGGGTGAAAACCCAACATTAGTGATTTGCCCTTGCAAGAAAAACGCATCAATATATAAAAGTCGCTTAGATTCTGCAATGTGTGCTTCAGTGGTATATAAAAATTTCTGCATACTCATCTGCAACCCAATAGGAGCAAAGATAAAAACAGCTGTGGCAAGGAAAAACATAAGATGTGGAAGTATTTTGCGCCCAGCCAAAAGCAATCCAAGCAAGAAAAATATA
>CAKVEH010000217.1 GCA_934728205.1 uncultured Helicobacteraceae bacterium | reverse complement strand
ATTCCGTAGGGATAATGATGTAACACACTCGCCAATGTTTCATCAAATTGAAGGGTTAGTAGTGGATTCAAAAGATAAGGTAAGTTTTGCGAATTTAAAATATATTTTAGAGGATTTTTTGCGCTATATGTTTGGCGATGTGCGAGTGCGCTTTCGTTCGAGTTTCTTTCCATTTACAGAGCCAAGTGCAGAAGTGGATATTTCTTGTGTATTTTGTAATGGTGTCGATGAGAATGGCAAGGGCGGATGTCGCGTGTGTTCGCATACAGGTTGGCTTGAAGTGTTAGGTTGTGGTGTCGTGGATAGCAATGTGTTTAAAGCTGTTGAGTATAAAAATGTGAGTGGATATGCGTTTGGTCTTGGCATAGAGCGATTTGCGATGTTGCTTAGTAGAGTGAATGATTTGCGCAGTTTCTTTGAGAGCGATTTGCGTGTGTTAGAGCAATTTTAGGAGGAAGCAATGATTGTTACAAAGCACCTTCTCTCTGATTTTGTAGATATATCTCACCTCTCATTGGAGAAACTTTGTGTCGGGCTTAATACTATTGGTTTAGAAGTGGAAAGTGTAGTGGTTTTTGAGATTCCACAAAAAGTCGTTGTGGGCAAGGTTGTAAGCAAATCTTATCACCCAAATGCAGATAAACTTAGCGTGTGTGAAGTAGATGTGGGGAGCGAAGTGCTACAAATCGTTTGTGGAGCGAAAAATGTCGATGCCGAGCAATTTGTCGCAGTCGCGTTAGAGGGTGCAACTATTCCAGCTAGCAATAAGGAATCCAAACCGCTAACAATTAAGAAAACCACCCTGCGTGGCGTAGAAAGCTGTGGAATGATTTGTTCAAGCGTGGAGCTTGGATTGCCTAAAATCAATGATGGGATTATGGTGCTTGATTCTAGTGTTGGGAAGTTTAGCATAGGGCAGCAACTTTGCGATTTAGAGTTTTTTAATAATTATGCCATTGAAGTTTCTATCACTCCAAATCGTGGCGATTGCCTAAGTGTGCTAGGAATCGCACGCGATATAAGTGCGTATTTTGACTTGCGTTTAAAGATTATTAACGACATTGATAACATTTTGTCTCTTGGTTTCGGGCGCGTGTTCGAAGTGAATATCGAAAACAAACTTTATTCGCATTTATTGTATCGTGTGGCTCAAATCAATTCATTTTCCCTGCCACTTTCGGTCGCCATTGTTTTGGGCTTTAATGATACGCTTAAAGATGATGTAGTGCAAAGTTTCTTAGAATATGGACGCTATCTTAGTGGAGTGATATTTAACGCATACAAACTTGATGAGTGTCGATTGCGTGATAGTAATGAAGATTTCCTTGAAGCACAACTCTATGTCAAAAAGGATAAAAATGGTGTGGAAACAATTTGCACAAAGGATAAGATTCTCTCTCAAGTGGGAATCTTCCACAATGACACAAAGTTTGATTGCAAAAATGAGATTATCGTTATAGAGGCAAGTTATGCGCCACCAAAAATTATCGCCGAAGCCATTTATAACCACAAACTAAAAACCACGCCACACATCGCCTATCGTTCTACACGAGGGAGCAATCCAGACTTAGAGCAAGGAATGAATATTTTATGTAGGGCAATGTTGCAAGATTCTAAAACTTTGGTGTATTCAGGCA
>CAKVEH010000216.1 GCA_934728205.1 uncultured Helicobacteraceae bacterium | reverse complement strand
ATACACAGATATGGAAGTGGGGGCAATGGCACAAACAGAAAATCCCCTTGATTTCGCCCTGCAAAACAAAAATGCGTATTTTGCTATCCTCACACCTGAAGGTGTGCGATATACTCGAGATGGGAGTTTTAGCATCAATAGCGATGGAATCTTGAGCACCAAAGAGGGATTCCCCGTGCTTTCACGCGCTGGGCTAGATTCTGAGGGGACAATCTCTGTGCCTGAGGGCTTGCATTTAGAGACAGATAAAAATGGCAATCTCTACTTGCGCGCACTCAATAATGATGAAATTGCTGAAATAGTGCCTATTGGTGGCTTAGCAGTAGTTGGCTTTGAGAATCCACGCTATTTGAAAAAAATCGGTAAAAATCTCTATGAATTCCCAGAAGAGCGACTAAATGAGAGAGAACTCCTCGCTGAAAGTATGGGTATGCTACAAGGCTTCGTAGAAAAGAGCAATGTCAATGCCGTGCGAGAAATGAGCGCACTCATCGAAACAAACCGCCTCGTAGATATGTATCAACGCGTAATGCGCTCACATATGGACGAGCTCAACACTGACGCGATTAACAAGCTTGCCGTTCGAGCATAATAATTAAGGCATAATGTATTAGGCAAGAGTGAAGATTCTTGCCTAAAATGAAACTTACTCTTTGTTAGAGTGTGCTTGTATGTTTTTTTGGCTTGGGTAAGTAAAGTTGCTTTTGCGCTTAGCAAAGGTCCTCTCCTCATCATCGAGCGCATACGCGCGGAATACAAATGGGAAAATGCTATCATCTTTTTGATTATTTGAAAGTGGCTCTAATGCTTGAACGGTAACGATTTCCGTGCGTTTTTGTCCAGCTTTTATTAAAAATGGTTCTTTTGGTTTGCTTATTTTTAACTTATCTGCAATGGCAGAATCTTCGCTTGGATTCTCAATATCGATATAAAATTCGTGTGGCACGCTATCAGTATTGTGAAAAAGCACTTTAAAGCTATTGCTTATCACCATACCCTCATCTTTTTGCGTGATTTGATAGATTTGCGTGGTTGTATTGACATTTAAGAGCATTCCCTCTTTTTTACCACTCACAACTAAAATTACCACAAACGCAATGGCAAGCACGGCGATATACGCAATAGTCTTAGGACGAAAATAGCGAATTTTGACATTATTTTGTGTGCTAAATGGCGAACTCCAATTCACTAGGCTAGCTCGATTATATCGTGCCTGCACACTTCCACACGCATCAACGCACTCAAGGCAGTTTATGCACTCTAATTGCATTCCTTTACGAATGTCAATGTGCGCGGGACAGACTTTCACGCACTCTTCGCATTCCACACATTCTGCTTGAGGCTCTCTAAACTTCAATTTTTCTGGGATTTTTTGCAAATCTGCATTATAAATCGCTCCACCACGCTTACTATCATAAATTGGCATAATAGTATCATCATCATACAGCACACTTTGCACGCGACAATAAGGACAAATATACACACAAAATACTTCTTGGATAAAAGCAATATCAGCAGTAAAAAAGAGTCCAAATCCAAGCCAAAATCCCATCAAAATCGGATGCTGGCTTGGGTTAGCCAAAGCTTCAAAAAACTCCAATGGTGGCACAAAGAAAAACATCAAATTCGCCGTAGCCACAAGA
>CAKVEH010000215.1 GCA_934728205.1 uncultured Helicobacteraceae bacterium | reverse complement strand
TGATGGAGATATCCCCGTGAGTCGCAAAACGGTTACAGGGAGTTTAGGAGTTTCTTCATGTATCGATATAGCCCGAGCAATAGAATTGCAAAAGCAAGGGGTTGATTATGTGGCTTTTGGCTCGATATTTCACTCACCTACCAAGCCAAATGCTAAGTGCGTGGGTGTAGAGATTCTTTCTCAAGCAAGGAAAGAATTACACATTCCTATTTGTGCTATTGGCGGGATTAGCAAAAATAATATTTCATTGCTAAAAAATGCTAATATGTTCGCTGTGATAAGTGCTTTATGGAATGGAGATGTGTATAAGAATGCACGGGCTTTATGTCAAAATACCTCATTATAAATGGAATTTTGTATGCTAACTCCTGTTTTGCTTTATAGTGGTGATTTTCACTGCGATGAGTTTTTGCAAGATAATGTCCATTACCCTGCTCTTTTTTCAGGTAAAAATACCCTCTATCACACACATAATATATGGCTAAACAACGAAGCGCAAAAAACTATCCTCCCGCTTTGCCAAAGCACAAAATCTGCGCATCACAAAGCACAAAACAATCAATCTAAGCCTATTATTATCTTTGTTGGTGGATTTTTAGACAGCATTCATCAAGTTGTTTTTAGGGAATTTGCGAGTTTTGCCATAGATTCTTACGCGCAGTTTTCAACCATTTCATTTGTGGCAAAAATATACACCACATTTTGTTGCAAGCGACTTTTTACTTCGCTATTGCCCGAGATTCTGGCTTTAGGCTATACACCATATATCATCGCACACAGCTGGGGAGCAAGCAATGTATGTAAGGCATTAGAGAATCTAAAAGGAAAATTACCATTTAATTCAATTCCAATGTTACTCACACTTGACCCCGTTGGATATTGGCGACCTACGCGCGAGATTGAGTGTGTGGAGAAATGGGTCAATATCTATATTGCTGATAAATGGAAGTATTGCTTTAACCCCTCAAATATATGCACTTTTATCGGGCACGCGTGGAATGAATGCAAATACGCAAACAAGAACATTTCGATTAAAAACAAGCACTTAAGTAATATGAGTGATAAAAGTTTTATAACTTCAAGAAAAAAACCCATAAATCACGCAAGTGTAAGGACAATGCTTGAGTGTTTTAATAAAAATTTATCTTAATTTTTTGCTTGAGGTGAATTTGGATTGTAAAATTTAACCTTAAAAAATAATAAAATTTCTTATCCTAAAATAATCGGAGATTCTCTAAAGTTAAGCACCTCACCGATTATATCTGCTCTCTCATATCCTGCTAAGCGTAAGTCATATACTAAAGATTTTGCCTCACTCGCTGGCAAACTAAACACCAATCCCCCACTTGTCTGCACATCATAGAAGATAATATCATCATCTATACCACACTGCACGCTTACGCGTTTAGAGAAAGCTGATTTGTTATTATGTGTGCCACCGGGGATTATCCCATCACTTACAAATCCTACCACCCCATCAAAGAGCGGAATATCTTGGGTATAGAGCAAAAGAGTTTTATCTCCACACATTTCAAGTGTGTGTCCGATAAGCCCGAAGCCTGTAATATCCGTGCAAGCGTGGATTTGATATTTTTTTGCCTCAAGACTCGCGTAAATGCGAGAAATGAAAGACCGCCCAAGGTTTCCCTTAGACGGCCTT
>CAKVEH010000214.1 GCA_934728205.1 uncultured Helicobacteraceae bacterium | reverse complement strand
TGGGCTATAATGAAGCCCTAAAAGAAGCCTTTGAAGAATCTGCGCTAAAAAGTGGCGAGCTAGTCGCACGCCTGCCATTTAACCGCCACATAGGCAAACTCATAGAATCTAAAATCGCTGATGTCAGTAATGCAGCCTCTTCGCGCTATGGCGGTGCGATAAGCGCGGGAATGTTTTTGGGCGAATTTATCCGCAATGAGTATAAGGACAAATGGCTTCATATCGACATTGCTGGTCCTGCGTTTGTAGAAAAAGAATGGGATATAAACCCCTATGGTGCGAGTGGAGCAGGTGTGCGAATGGGGGTGGAATTTATCTTAGATAATTACGCACGAGATTCTAAGCAAAATCTCTTTAAACGCGACTCTAAGTCATCTAAGCCCTCATCAAAGCAGCCAAAAAGCCCTCTCAAAAAATCCAAATAAGGACGCAAAATGGGATTATCTATCGGCATAGTAGGATTGCCAAATGTCGGTAAATCCACCACTTTTAACGCCCTCACAAAAGCGCAAAATGCCCAAAGCGCGAATTATCCATTTTGCACTATCGAGCCAAATAGAGCCATAGTCGAAGTGCCTGATACACGCTTAAATGAGCTAGCAAAAATCGTCCAGCCGCAACGGATTTTGTATTCTCAAATCGAGTTTGTCGATATTGCAGGGCTTGTGCGAGGGGCGAGCAATGGCGAGGGGCTAGGCAATCAATTTTTGGCGAACATTAAAGAGGCAGATATGATTTTACATATCGTGCGGTGTTTTGAAGATTCTGACATTACGCATATCGAAAATCGTATCGACCCGCTAGGCGACATAGAAATCATCGAGCTAGAGCTAGTTTTGGCAGACATTACCACCTTGCTAAAGCGAGTTGGCAAACTCGAGCGCGAGGCAAAAGCAAGCAAAGACGCGGGTAAGATTTTAGAATGCGCAAGGGCATTGCTAGTGCATTTAGAGGGGAATAATCCTGCGCGAAACTTCGCAGAATCTGCAAGCAAAGAATATGGAATTTTAAATAAAGAGTTAAGATTTTTGAGTGCCAAAGAGGTAATTTATGGCGCAAATGTGAGTGAGGGCGAGCTAGCAAATGAGAATAAATATGTGAAAAAAGTGCGTGAATATGGCGTAAAAAACGGCTTTGAAACGATAAAGCTATGCGCCAAAATCGAAGAAGAAATGGTGGGCTTAAGCGAGGAAGAGCGCGCGGAGTTTTTACACGAGCTAGGTGTGGGAGAATCTGGACTAGAGCAAATCATTCGCTTAGGCTTTGAAAAACTCGGGCTTATTAGCTACTTTACTGCGGGCGTGCAAGAAGTGCGCTCTTGGACAATTAAACGTGGGAGCAAAGCCCCGCAAGCCGCAGGCGTAATCCACAACGACTTTGAAAAAGGCTTTATCCGTGCGGAGACGATTAGCTATGATGACTTTATCAAATACGGAGGTGAGGCAAAGTCAAAGGAAGCGGGCGCAATGCGAAGCGAGGGCAAAGACTATATCGTCCAAGACGGCGACATAATGCACTTTCGGTTTAATGTGTAGTGGATACGACACAAGTTTTATTGCTACACGCTAAAAAAGACTATAAATTATGCAAAATAAGAATTTTTTGGTTTTGGGATTTGTGTTTTTAGGATTCGCAACTTTGGTAGGATTTGCAATATTTGTGTATGCGGACAATAT
>CAKVEH010000213.1 GCA_934728205.1 uncultured Helicobacteraceae bacterium | reverse complement strand
GTATCATAATCATCTCCAAATACACTCATTTGCTCTCTTTTACCACACGCACACTCACAAGCTACTTTAATCAAATGGGTGGCATTCTTAGACCTTTGTCCCAACCCTTTATGAGATTGCAAAATTGCTAAGGTATTAGCACTGCTTGCGCCCGCCACATTAAAATAACGCAAGATTCCATAATGAAACTTTGGATAAGCAATATGTGTATCCATAAGCACACGCTCACTCATCATTTTACTTGCACCATAAGGATTTATGGGAAAAAGTGGCGTAGATTTCTCTACAATAGGAATCAATGCTAAATCTGGCTCTCCATACACCGCTGCTGTGGAACTAAAAATGAAACGATAAATCGTATGCTTGATACACAAGTTGATGAGTTGTGTGGTTTTAATAGTGTTGTTTATATAATATTCAAGCGGATGTGAGACAGATTCACTTACGATAAGTGAGGCAGCAAAATGCACCACTGCATAAAAATCATACTCACACATAAGCAAATCGAGTTTTGCCACATCTCCCACATCACCTTGAATAAACACTACACGAGAACCAAAATTCTCTTGTAAATAAGCAATATTTTGTGCAAATCCTGTGCTCAAATTGTCATAAATCACAATCTTACAATCTTGTAAAGACTGCAAAAAACAAAATGCTGTATGTGAGCCGATGTAGCCCGCAGCCCCTGTAAAAAGAAATACTCTCATACTTTCTCCTTAGTTTTAATAATCTTAAGATTGCTCACTCATAATAATTTGAAGTTGCTGGAGTGTTTTATCAAATTCCCAGCTCTCCTTAATCTCTTGGGCGAGAAACTCATCCATTAACGGCTTTTTATCAATCGCTTCATCAAGCTCTTTATCACCACCACGTTGATATGCGCCGATTCGTATAAGTGCTTCATTTTGCTTGAGTAGTGAATATAGTCGGCGAAATTTCTGCACTGCTTGCAAATGAGGATTTTTAGCAATATCAGTAATCACCCGCGAAGTAGAGTTTAAGATATTTATCGGCGGGTAGATTCCAAAATCCGTAAGCTCGCGCGAAAGCACAATATGCCCATCCAAAATCGAGCGACTTTGGTCAGCGATTGGGTCATCGCTAAGTTCATCGCCCTCGACTAAAATGGTAAAAAATGCCGTAATTGAACCTAAGCCATCTTCCTTGCCCGCTCTCTCCATAAGTTGTGGAAGCATTGTAAGCACACTCGGCGGATAGCCCTTGCTTGTGGGTGGCTCACCAAGTGCTAAGCCAATCTCTCTCTGCGCCATAGCAAATCTCGTAATAGAATCCATAATGAAAAGCACATCTGCGCCTTGAGATTTAAAATACTCTGCAATCGCCATCGCGCTAAATGCGCCATACTTTCGCATCAATGGGGAATCATCACTTGTCGCCACAACAATTATGGTATTGGTTAAATCATTATTAAGATTGCGCTTCACAAACTCAGGGACTTCTCTCCCGCGCTCGCCAATAAGCGCGATGACCTTAATTTGTGTCTTTGCGCCATTAACTATCATACCAATAAGGGTAGATTTGCCTACGCCAGAGCCAGCGAAGATTCCCATTTTTTGCCCCTTGCCACAAGTAAGCAAGCCATCTATGCTCTTTACCCCAACGCTAAAAACCTCATCTATCACGCCCCGCTTCATTGCACCTATTGGCTCACGCATTAGCGGTGTAGTGTGCGTTGTTTTTATGCTTCCTTTGTTGTCAATCGGCGT
>CAKVEH010000212.1 GCA_934728205.1 uncultured Helicobacteraceae bacterium | reverse complement strand
TTGATATTTCAAGCGGGATTGAATCGCAGGGCATTAAAAATTTTGCTAAAATGCAACAAATCATTGAATTTATCCGCGCTAGTGGCGAATCCAAATAAGATTCATAGCGGATTCATAGCGACAAAGCGCGGATTTTATACGGCGCGATTTTTGGATTCTCTGTAATTGCGATTCGCATAAATCCATTAAATTTTCACTGCAATCGCGCTTTTAAATTTTGAGATTCTAAAAAGGTGGACAATGAAAAAATTAGCATTTATGCTTTTTATGGCGTTGTTAGGCTGTGGATTTGCGCAAGATTCGCGCATAGATTCGCAGAATCAAAAAAGTGCGGATTCAAGCGCAAATCACAACGATTCGCACCAAACTTCAAGCGAATGGGAAATGATAGATTTTGTGAAAGGCGATGAGGTTCAAAAGAAAAAAAGAGGCACTAACTTCTTGCTATACAACGCAAAATAGCGCACAAAATTGCGCCAAAATTTTGGCAGATTGGGAGAGTTTATGCACTTATAATGGGTCGAGATACTGCCTTGCGCTCTATGTGATTTATAGTGAAATCTATGAATCGCTTCGCAAGGATAAAAAAGCGTTAGATAAAATCATAGCGACATTAAGACGCCAATGCGATAACAACGAAGCAAATGCGTGTTTGGCAATTAGCGAATCTTATGTGAAAAATAAGTCGGGGCTAAAAAAGAGTTTGCCATATTTTCAAAAAGCCTGTGATTTGGGTGCTTCTATTGGTTGCGAATTTATCGTTTCGAGCTATTTTGGTGGCTATTTTCAGCACTTGGACAAAATGCAAATAAAGCGATATTTTGACAAAGCCCTGCAAATCGCCAAAAGAGACTGCCAAATGGGAGAAAAGACAGCTTGTGAGATGATTCGCTATAAGTTATGAGCCATTGCAATCAGAGATAGATTTAATGCGATAGCAATAACAAAGCGCGAAAAATAGTCCGCCTAAATCTACAAAATTTCGCTACAATCACGCTTTTAAATTTGCAATTCTAAAAGGGGCAAAAAATGAAATTATCTAATAAATGCAAAGTGTGTGGCAATGATATAAACCACTTGAACGCAGAAACAGAGGTGTCGTATGGGGATTGGTCAGATGACAACCAAAGAGACAAAGTGTGAGGCTTTAGCATAGTGATATGCCCGATATGCAAGACAAAATACAAAACAAAGCCCTTAAACAAAACACACATAACTATTATGGAGGTAGCTCTTGGCGTCATAGCTTTGCTCTGCCATATCTTTTTTGATGTAGGTTATTTGATAGGATTTTTTGGGATTTTTGTGGGTGGAAGCGTGGCTGGTTATATTATATTAGATTCGCTTGATAGCACTTTTGAGCAAATTATAGAAAACGATGAGGCTAATAAAGATAAGGGGCTAAAATGAAAAAGTTGGGTTTGGTATTGTTGGCATTTATAGTGGCGGTGTGGTTTTGTGCGTGTGTGGATTCAAAAGATTCGCACGAATCACAAACGATAAATGCTAACGATTCACAGAGCAAATCTAGCGCGGTTTTAGGCATAGATTCTAGCAATATAGAATCTACTACGCAAGACATTCAAGCAGATTTTTTAAATGATAGCGATTTGGCGTTGCTTGATGAAGTATTTTGGGATAGGGTGTTTTATGATTTTTGGACTAATGAAAAATGCCTAGTAAAAGAAATAGTTACCAATAAAAAGCAAAGATTATTTATTACAAAAGGTGCTATGGAAT
>CAKVEH010000211.1 GCA_934728205.1 uncultured Helicobacteraceae bacterium | reverse complement strand
CAACAATCGTCATCTGCTTGCCTTTGCTCTCATTGCGGGAGGATTTGCGTGCCGATACCTTGAGCGGTGAAAAGCTCTAAAAGCAATGAATGCTCTATACGCCCATCAATAATATGAGCTTTTTGCACGCCATTTTGCACACAACCCACGCACGCTTCTAGCTTTGGTATCATTCCGCCATATATTACACCATTATTTTTGAGTTCGGCAATTTTTGTGGGATTAAGCGAGCTTATGAGAGATTGATTGCAATCAAGCACGCCAGCTGTATCAGTAAGAAAAATAACTTTTTGTGCTTTTAGTGCTTTGGCGATTTCACAAGTGGCAATATCTGCGTTAATGTTTAGCCCCAAGCTATCTTGCCCGCACGCCACAGGAGCAATGACAGGGATAAAATCATCACGAAGAATCTTATCAAGCAATTCTGTGCTTACCTTTGTGATTTCTCCTGTGTAGCCAAATGCGCCGTTGTCTTTTGGCTTGGCTTGGAGCATCATCGCATCTTTGCCACTTAAGCCCACTGCCTTTGCGCCGTGATGATTTAAAAATGCTGTAATTTCTTTGTTGATTTCCCCACTTAGCACCATTTCCACTACACTCATACATTCTTTGTTTGTTACACGATAACCATCGACAAAATGACTTTGTATCCCTAGCTTTTGGAGCATTTCATCAATACGCTTGCCACCGCCGTGAATCACCACAGGTCTAATGCCAACCATATAAAGTAACACCAAATCAAGTGCGAAGCTCTCCTTTAAACTCGGTGTGATTTGAGCTGCACCGCCATATTTAATCACCATCACGCTTCCACGAAACTCGCGTATGTAGGGAATAGATTCTAAGAGTGTATGGACGATTTTGCTATACCCTCTCAAACTAGAAACACTTGGCATAAAAATCCTTTGATAATTATTTGTTAGTTTTAGAAATTTTATTATACTCTTAATACAAAAGCAAATTAACAAAAGGTAGGTAGAAAATGAAAAATATTGTTTTTTTAGACGCGCTAAGTTTGGGTGAGTGTGATTTGAGTGTTTTTAAAGAATTTGGGAATTTTAAGGCATATCCCACTACTGCGCCAAATGAAGTGCTTGAGCGCGTGAAAGATGCGCATATCATTTTAACCAATAAAGTGGTTTTAAATAGCGAGATTCTCTCGCAGTTATCAAGCTTAGAGCTTATTTGTATCACAGCCACAGGAATGAATAATGTGGATTTAGACTACGCCAAACAAAAGGGCATAGCAGTGAAAAATGTCGCTGGTTATAGCACTAATGCCGTAGCACAACATACACTAATGATAGCTCTTAATTTTTTAGGGAATCTGCGCTATTTTGATGAATATTGCAAAAGTGGCGGTTGGAGTAAAAGTGTAATTTTCACACATATCAAAGAGCCCATTATCGAGCTTGATGGTTTGGAGTGGGGGATTATTGGCTTGGGCAATATTGGCAAGCGGGTAAGTGATATTGCTAAAAGTTTTGGTGCAAATGTGAGCTATTACTCCACAAGTGGGAAAAATACGCAATCTAGCCTCACACAAAAAAGCCTCGATTCTCTCCTGCAAGAAAGTGATATTATCTCTATCCACGCACCCCTTAATGAAAACACTAACAATCTTTTACATAGTGGCAATTTGGGCTTACTAAAAGATGGGGCGATACTGCTAAATATGGGGCGAGGTGGCATTGTCAATGAGCAAGATGTCGCCACAGCTTTAGAATCTAAAAATTTCTATTTTGGAACTGATGTGCTTCAAAGCGAACCA
>CAKVEH010000210.1 GCA_934728205.1 uncultured Helicobacteraceae bacterium | reverse complement strand
TACCAAACGCAGCCACCATTACGCGTTGGCTGTCATTTGCGTATAGCACCGATGGGGCTTTGGGATTGACAAAGCCCGAGATTCTCACTAGCACTTTTTTAGAATCTTGCTTAATAATCTCAAAAGCATTAGTTGGTAGCAACCTACCCTCAGGCTTCGTATCTTTAGCATTGAGATACAACGATACAACCTTGTCGCTATAAAGAACCTCTGCAAACGCTATGCTAGCAAACGCTACGCTAGCGCATATAAAAGCCCTTGCAACCTTGCTTATCATAGATTCCTCCTTTATTGAAATTGTTGATACGGCGTAAATTTTAAAGATTATAACCTTAGAGTTTCCTTAAATAATTATGCTTACTTTTAGCAAATATTTATAAATATATATTATTTTCCCCCCCCACGCACTCTATTTTGAGGACATTATGAGATAAATAACGCAAAAAGTTGTTACAATTTCATACAAAAATCAACGATAACTTCCAAAAAAGTAAATAAATGTTTGAAGTTTTAAGAAGTTTATTTTTATCCTCTATACTTTGAGAATCTATTAAATTTTTAGCTAAGGATTTGTCGTGGATATTTTATTGTGCTTGTTTGGATTCTTAAAATGACTCGTAGCTCTCTTGTGAAAGGCATTGCGCTAATGCTCCTCTCTACGATTTTCCTAGCCCTTATGAACGCACTTTTAAAATACCTCACTATGCTTGGCTACTCATCGATGGAAAATGTCTTTTTCCGTGCGTTTTTTATGGTGCTTACACTTTATAGCATAATCCTCTTTTTCCCCGTGCTCTCAAGCATTTCCCCACGCATAAAAAAGCCTAAATTGCAAGCAAAGCAAAAAGGCGGATTTTTCTCACTGCTTATGCGCGGGCTTTTTGGCGGGGTGGCTGTAAGCATTGCGTATTACAATTTCGCGACTATCCCACTAGGCATCGCTACGGCATTTTTACAATCCACGCCCATCTTTGTGGTGTTTCTCTCATTTTTCACGCGCCAAAAACCAAGTGTGTTTGCGCTAATAGCGACTATCGTGGGATTTGTGGGCGTGCTTTTGGTGGCAAACCCTGAGGCTAGCGAGATTCCGCTCTTTAATGCGGGGATTGGAATCATCGGCGCGATTTTTGCCGCTATCGCGTTTCTTACCATTCCCACGCTTAAAACATTTTACACAAGCGAAGCAGTCGTGCTATGGTATGGCATAATGATGTGTATCGTGGGAATCATAGGAATGTGTGTCAACATCGATAAAATGGGGGGCTTTATTTTTCCCTCGCCTTTTGCGTGGATTCTCTTTATTTTGACAGGCGTGGTGGGGACAATCGGGCAATGGCTAATGACAAAATCCTATATGTTTGCCTCGCCAAATGTAGTCGCCCCCATCACTTATATGCGCATTGTGTGGAGCGTGTTTTTGGGCGTGTTGCTAGGCGATAGCTTCCCAAATCTCCTGCCTAGCATTGGAATCGCCCTAATCTTGCTCTCTGGCGCACTCATAGGACTAAATGCAATCAAAAAAAATCTGCGAAATGAGTGAGTTTTAAACTATGACATTGGTAAATTTCTTACCTTAAGTGCTGTGTGTCCTTATCTCTAAAGAAAACCACAACCATACAAAAAAATCATTTTTTGTATGGTTAATATTTTATGGTTATCATTGCGGGGACAATTTTGTCAAATATCTTATTTCTTAAGGAGAATCTAATGAAAAAACTTCTAGGTAGTGTCGCTTTGGCGGCAGTTTTGAGTTCAAGTGCGTTTGGCGCAGCAAATAG
>CAKVEH010000209.1 GCA_934728205.1 uncultured Helicobacteraceae bacterium | reverse complement strand
TCAAACCACAGGAATCGCCCAAAATATCCACACACGCCTTAAAGAATCTCAAATGGAATACTTCGCTCGCTCACACGGGTGGATTACAGGATTTGTGCCTTATGAAAACCCAAAATATGCCATTACCATAATGGTAGAGCACGGTGGGGGTGGGGGAAATGGTGGTCCTATAATGGTAGATATTGTTAATAAACTCTATGATTTGGGATACTTTAAAGAGCCTGCTCAAATGCAAGATTTAACGCAACCTGCCAAATAAAGAGGTAAATGATGAAATCCATAATTGATGACAAAAATATCCTTATTACAGGTGGGACAGGGAGTTTTGGTAAAAAATTTATCCACACTATTCTCACGAAGCATAACCCAAAAAAAGTGGTGGTGTATAGTCGCGATGAGCTCAAGCAATATGAAATGGCACAAGTCTTTACCGATAAGCGAATGCGCTTTTTTATCGGCGATGTGCGCGATGAGAAACGATTAAAAATGGCATTTAATGACATTGATATTTGTATCCACGCAGCTGCGCTCAAGCAAGTCCCAATCGCAGAGTATAATCCAATGGAGTGTATAAAGACAAACATTCAAGGTGCGAGTAATGTCATAAATGCGGCATTACAAAACAATCTAAGCCACATAATCGCGCTAAGCACGGATAAAGCAGCAAATCCTATCAACCTCTATGGTGCGACTAAGCTGTGTTCAGATAAGCTCTTTATTGCGGCAAACAACTTTAAGGGCACACACAAAAGCAAATTTAGCGTAGTGCGATATGGCAATGTCGTGGGCTCTAGAGGCTCTGTGATTCCATTTTTTAGACAACTTATAGAATCTGGGCAAAAAGAAATCCCCATAACTGATGAGCGAATGACAAGGTTTTTTATCACGCTAGATTCTGGTGTGAATTTTGTGCTTGATAGCCTTAATAGAATGCACGGAGGAGAAATCTTTGTGCCAAAGATTCCAAGTATGAAAATCGTTGATGTCGCTCACGCATTACTACCAAACGCTACGCTCAAATTTATCGGCATTCGCGCGGGTGAAAAGCTCCACGAAGTGATGATACCAAAAGATGATTCGCGCCTTTGCGTGGAGTTTGAGGATTTTTACACACTTATGCCAAGCATTCATTTCCACCAGCCAATCGACTATACACGCACCAATGATGGCTTAGTAGGAAAAATGCTTAAAGAAGAGTTTGAATACTCAAGCCAACACAACACAAAATGGCTTAGCAAAGAAGATTTGCGTAATTTATTGCAAAATCAAATAGAGTGCTAAATTTAGGGAATCTATGAAGCCAAATACATTGACAAAAATCCGTCTAAAACGGCGTGCGTTCGCTAAAAAACTCAAGCACAGCAAATTAAATTTTACAAATCTAGCGTGGGGATTAGTTGTTTTGGGTGGGATTGTGGAGTGCTTTTGGGTAAGTGGGCTAAAATATGCCAATACGCCCTTGCTTTCTATACTTACTGCTCTTGGAATTGCGTTTTCGTTTAGCGCGATGATTTTGGCGTGCAAGGTGCTAGAGGTGAGTATCGCATATAGCGTGTTTGTAGGCATCGGCACAGCGGGCGTGGTGGTAGGCGAGATTCTCATCTTTGGCGAGCCATTTTCTCTCATAAAAGTGAGTCTTATAGCATTGTTACTTTTTGCTGTCATCGCGCTCAAATTTGTCTCACAAAAAGAAGACGGCGTAGCGCAAGATGAAGCCCTAGTGGAGAATCTTGCAAGTGATTTAAAAATCAATAATGCGTTAGATTCTTTGCTAGATTCTAAAAAACTTTGATTTGGGGGGCATAATGGGTTGGGGATTTTTACTACTTGCTGGAGCAATGGAAGTCTTTGGCGTCATCGCAATGAAACGCTACGCTATGAG
>CAKVEH010000208.1 GCA_934728205.1 uncultured Helicobacteraceae bacterium | reverse complement strand
ATTCTTAAAAGAGTGTGTGATTTTAGCGATAGCTTGTGGCTGGTCCCCTGCGGGGGGGAAACTCGCCTGCAAATAAAATTTTTCCATAATATCCTCACAAAAATTAAAACTTTATGTTGCAAAATTGATTGCTTGTGTTATAATTTGCTATTTTACTAAAAAACTTTAAGGACAAAGAATGGATTCTCAAATTATGGATAGGCTTTCGCAGAAAATCGAGCAAATGCTCCGTAAAATAGCCTCTCAAAAAGATGAGATAGAGTCTTTGCGACTTGAAGTAAGCAAGCTTCGTGCAGAAAATGAGTCAAAGCAACAGCAAATCTCAAATCTCTATGAGAGCATTGGCTTGCAAAAGACAAATATCGAAGAGCTTTTTAGTAGAATTGAAGAGGGACTTAGATGAGTGATTTTACAGAATCTGGTGCGTATAATTCTCTCACACACAACGCTAGGCGCGAGGACGAATACGAAGACGAGCTCCCCATCTTGCTGGATAATAGTTTGCTTGCGCTTACGATTAAGGACTATCCGTTGAGTGTGAAAAATGAGTTATACAACTTTTTTTACACTAATGGGCGCAGACGCTCAGTCGATATACTCGACTTGCTTCAAGCCTATGTGTGGAAAACTCAAGAGCACGCGAGAATCCGTGATACTTTGGAGAGCTTGTGTGGTGAGATTGATGTGTTGCAAAACACTCAAGAATCCTATCAAAACACACAAGTTGGAGTATCTTATACACGAGATATGGGAGGTTATCAAATGCCTTACGATGAAACAGATTTGCAACATTTGACACCCGCAACCAATATAGAAGATTTCAAGCCTCTCAATATGTCAGAATTTAAAGATTCTATAAATGCCCTCGATGAGATTGATTCTGCGGAGCTAGACCCTATGGAGTCTCTTGATTTAGCCTTGGAATCTGTGCTTAAGAAAAATCAAAACGCACAAACTTCCTAACTCTCAGTATTTGAGTAATGTAAGGGGGATTGAAACTTTGTGCAATCGCTTGGATTCATCGCACCACTTGGCAGAAGCTCTCCGTTATTAACCTACAAAGTCTCCACAGACGCCGAATTTGGCGATATTTTTCACATAGAGATTAGAGATTCTTTATGTCTAGGAGTTTTTATCGCACCTTGCGAGAGTGCAAACTTTGAATGCAAACAAGCCATAAAAGCAAATATGCAATTTTTACCACACCAAAAAATCCTCGCACGATTTATCGAGCAGTATTATTGCTGTTCTTTTTCTCAAAGTTTTTCGCTTTTTACACCATTGGCAAACGCAGATTCTCACACAAGACAAGTAATCAAGCAAGATTTTACCAACCTAAACGCACTCTCTTCAAAGCAACTCCAAGCCCTCCACTTCACACAAAACAATCAAAATACCCTGCTTTTTGGCGATACAGGTAGTGGCAAGACAGAAGTGTATATGCACCTCATCGCTCAAACGCTGCAAACAGGGAAAACCGCACTTTTTTTAATGCCTGAGATTTCACTCACACCACAAATTGAAATGCGATTAAAGAGCGTATTTGACGAACAAGTAGGAATCTGGCACTCAAAAATAAACACAAAAAACAAAAAAGAGATTTTAGCCAAATTAGAATCTAACGAGATAAAAATCATCGCAGGCGCACGCTCCGCGCTCTTTTTACCAATGAATAATTTGGGGCTTATTATTGTCGATGAGGAGCACGATGATGCGTATAAATCCCAAAGCACGCCACGATACAACACACGCGATATTTGCCTTTATCTGGGCAAACATAGTCAAATCAAAGTTTTACTTGGTTCTGCCACACCAAGCCTTAGCACTTATAGCAATGCTAAAAAATCACAAACGCTCTTTCGCCTTAAGGGGCGACATTTTGAAAATAACAAAAGCTATACTTTTAGCCACCACCAGCC
>CAKVEH010000207.1 GCA_934728205.1 uncultured Helicobacteraceae bacterium | reverse complement strand
CGCACCACTGCGTTGCGTGAGGGATTGAAGTGTTTGGAGTAAAGAATCTTCGATAAAAGGCTCATCGGCTTGGAGGTTCAAAATAATTTCTTTAGAATCTAGCCCTAAGATTCTCGCAGCTTCTGCACACCTATCTGTGCCACTTGTATGGTTTTTATCCGTCATTACACACTTAATGTTATGGTTTTGGCACACTTGCATAATTGCTTCATCATCGCACGCTACGATGACTTCATCGACTTTGCCGGCATTTTTCGCGCTTAGCACGACCATCGGTAGTCCGCCAATTTCACATAGCACTTTTTGGTTTAGACGTGTAGATTGCAAGCGAGCAGGGATTATAATCATCATAAATCCTTAATTTAAGTTGAGAGAGATTTTTGGCATT
This sequence comes from uncultured Helicobacteraceae bacterium, assembly GCA_934728205.1. Taxonomy (GTDB): domain Bacteria; phylum Campylobacterota; class Campylobacteria; order Campylobacterales; family Helicobacteraceae; genus Helicobacter_F. The sequence goes on along the minus strand of CAKVEH010000207.1, from coordinate 1,554 downwards.
GTAGCAAAAAGCGCGAAAAATTACATAAAATTATTTCTTAATTTAAGTTTAGCCAATGGTATTTTTGTTTTATAGGGATTTTTTATAAATTTCGCTACAATGAGCGTAAAAATTTTAAGGATAGCAGTGATTTGCTCAAAGCTCTTTTTTACCGCTGTTGGTTTAATATGTGTGGGTGTGGTAATGTCATATTCACTTAGCTCGTATTTTGTGAGCTTTTATCATTACGGAGAGTTTCATTTTTTGTGGCGCGAGATGTTTGCCGCAGTGCTTGGGATAGTGATAATGTGGGTGTTTGCACAGCTCAACCCTGATAGTGGATTCCAAAAGATTGGTTGGCTTATATTTTTGTTTTCTATTGTGCTAATGGTAGGAATGCACTTTTTACCACAAAGCTATGTAAGTTCTGCTGGTGGAGCAAAGAGGTGGATTAGACTGCCGTATTTTTCGCTTGCGCCGAGCGAATTTTTTAAGATTGGATTTGTGTTTTTCCTCGCGTGGAGTTTCTCGCGCAAGTTTGGGAGTGGTGAGAGACGCACTTTGGGTGATGAGATAAAGCTCTTTATCCCGTATTTGTTTTTGTTTTTAGTGGCGGTGGTGCTTATCGCGGTGTTGCAAAATGACTTAGGGCAAGTCATCGTGCTTGCGCTCACTTTAGCGTTTATGCTACTTTGCGCGGGAGGGAGTTTGCGATTTTTGGGACTTTTGATGCTTCTTATTGCTGCGGTTGGGAGTATCGCGGTTATTTCTAAGCCACATAGAATCTTGCGTGTAAAAACTTGGTGGGCAAATGCTCAAGATTCTATCCTTTCATTTTTTCCACAAGATTTAGCAAGCTCGTTGCGTGTGGAGGATTTGCCAGAGCCATATCAAATTTATCACGCTACGAACGCCATTTATAATGGTGGATTATTTGGCAATGGACTTGGAGAGGGCGTTATCAAACTTGGATTCTTAAGTGAGGTGCATACAGACATCGTGCTCGCTGGCATTGCGGAGGAGCTCGGGTTTGTGGGGCTTTTGCTTATTGTGCTTGCCTTTATCGCGCTCAATTTTTATATTTTAAAAATCGCTAATCATTTGGCAGATAACACGCATTATCTTTTTTGCGTTGGTGTCGCACTTTTGCTTAATTTTAGTTTTATTATCAATGCTTTTGGAATCGCTGGAATCACACCTATTAAGGGGATTGCTGTGCCGTTTTTAAGCTATGGTGGGAGCTCGCTTTTAGCAAATTGTGTCGCCATTGGGCTGGTGCTAAGTTTAGCACAAAAGGCGGATTTTAACCCAAAACCACAGAATAATCAACAAGCAACACAAGATTCTTAAAAAGCAAAAGAGACAAAAAGTGTTAAGCAGTGAAAATATCGTGCATAATGGAAATTGTGTATAAATGTGAATGGCAAGTTGTATTTAATGGAATTTTAGGCGCGAATTTATGGTAGAGTCTAAGAAATCTATTTTTTAAGGAGTTGGCAATGAAAAAGAGCATTGTATTTTTTGAAGCAAAGGGCGGAAGCGACAAAGGACCTGATGGGTATCGCAAAGACACGA
>CAKVEH010000206.1 GCA_934728205.1 uncultured Helicobacteraceae bacterium | reverse complement strand
AAGGACTACAATGCGTTTTAACCCACTTTTAGATTCTATCGCGCCATATGAAGCTGGCAAACCTATTGAGCTTGTAATGCGCGAGTATGACATAGCACGCGAGGATATTATCAAACTTGCTAGCAACGAAAATCCCTACGGCACTTCACCAAAAGTTATCCAAACTATTCAGCAATATGTCGGCAATATGAGTCTCTATCCTGATGATTCGTATTACGAGCTAAAAAGCGCGTTAGCGCAAAAATTTGGTATGGATTCTACAAATATTATCATTGGCTCAGGAAGTGATGAGATTATCGAATTTTGCCTGCACGCCGTGCATAGAGAAAATGCACAGATTCTCCAAGCGGGCGTAACTTTTGCAATGTATGGCATTTATGCCAAACTTTTTGGCTACAATGTGCTTAAAACCCCTGATAATGCGCATAACTTAGAGCAATTTTTGGATATATACAAGCAGAAAAAACCCAATGTAATTTTCCTATGTGTGCCAAACAATCCGCTAGGAGAATGTTTGCGCGCCAAAGAAATAGAGGATTTTATCGCTCAAATCGATAAAGAATGTCTTGTGGTGCTCGATGGCGCGTATCAAGAATACGCAAGCTATAAAGACAATACTTGCGCACTCAATCCTGCTAAACTTATTCAAAGATTCCCAAATGTTGTCTATCTTGGGACATTTTCTAAGGCGTATGGACTTGGCGGAATGCGTATAGGCTATGGTATCGCGCAAAGCAATCTCATACAAGCCCTGCATAAAGTGCGCCCACCATTTAACATTACCACACTAAGTCTAAAAGCGGCGATATGTGCGTTGCAAGATGAGGAATTTGTCCAAATGACATTAGAAAGTAATTTTAAGGAAATGATTCGCTATGAAAACTTCGCAAAGGAGCATAGAATCGAGTTTATCCCATCTTATACAAACTTCATTGCCTATATGTGCGAGGGTTTCCAATCTAATAAGCTATGCCAATGGCTACTAGAGCGTGGGTTGATTATAAGGAATCTTGAAAGTTATGGATTAAATGCTTTTCGTGTAACTATCGGCAAAAAAGAACAAAATGATAAAGTTTTGTTACAAATTGCTAATTTTTTTGCTACACTTTGATTTCACAAATGCTATTTCTAAAGCGTAAATTCTAAGACTAAAGGAGTGGGAATTGAATTTTCAGCTAATTTTGGAACAGATTGCCAAGCTACTAGGACGCGTTAATAAACGCCAACGAATCATCATCTTATCGACATTTATTTTCCTTATTTTATTTTTGACTTTTCTTGTGGTCTTTCGTTTTGAGGAAAATACAAATGAATACGAGGGTTACTCGGTGCTCTTTAATGGCGTAGATGCCAGCGACAGCGCACTAATTATCCAAAACCTCCAGCAAAGCAAAATCCCTTATAAGATTCCCAATGAAAACACGATTTTAGTGCCAAGTGATAAGGTTTATGAACAACGCATAAGCCTTGCTTCACAAGGGATTCCCAAACAGGGCAAAAAAATCGGCTTTGATGATTTTTTAGAAAACAATAATCTCGGTGATACGGATTTTAGAGAACAGACAAAATACCAACTAGCCGTAGAGGGTGAGCTTACAAAAACCATTGAAAGCATTACAGCCATAGAATCTGCTAGCGTGCTTATCGCTCCAGCAGAAAAGTCTGTCTTTGCCAAGCAAGCCATACCTCCTACGGCTTCGGTAAAAATCCACTTGCGACAAGGAATGGATTTGACACAATCTCAAGTTTTAGGGATTAAGAATCTTGTCGCCGCTTCTGTAACAAGCCTAACACCAGAACGCGTAAAAATCGTCAATCAAGATGGCGACTTACTAGGCGAGGTAAATGAAGCAAGTGAGCAACACGAAATGATGAAGCTCGCTGAGCAACAACGCAAATTTCAAATCAATCAAGAGCGGGCGTATGAACGCAAGATTATTGAAGCCCTAAAAGACATTGTGGGCGATGAAAGTCGTGTGAGAGCACAAG
>CAKVEH010000205.1 GCA_934728205.1 uncultured Helicobacteraceae bacterium | reverse complement strand
GTCTCTCCATTGTTTAATCTTGCATTTGACACAGCATATTGTGCAATTATAATAAAAAAGACTTAAAAAATGGCTTAAGAGTTTTGTGCCATATCATACGCCCTTGCCAAAATCTCCTTTGCACCATTTGCAATCATTCTTTGGGCTAAGATTCTTGCTAGCTCTTGTGCGTGTAATTTTTGTTGCGCTCTACTTACGCTAGATTCTAGCGTGCATTGCTCCTCATCACGCATACTCGCACTTCCATCAGGCAAGCCCACAATCGCACGAATGCAAAGCGAAGTGTCATCAATAGTAGCAAAAACACCAATAGGCACTTGACAACCACCATCAAGCAAAGTAATAAACTCTCTCTCAGCTAAGCAACAAATACTCGTGTGAGAATCCTCTAACTTACACAAAGATTCTAAAGCAGTGCAATCGTTGGCACATTCAATCCCCAAAGCACCCTGCCCCATAGCAGGAATAAGAGAATCTAGAACTTCGACTTTTAATCCCTCTGTATGCAAATCAATCTCTAATCTATCAAGCGCAGCCTTTGCAAGCACAATGGCATCAAACTCGCCATTTTTTAGCTTTTGTAGTCTCGTTTGCACATTGCCACGCAAAGAGAGTGTATCTAAATCATTTCGCAATATTTTTAACTGCAAAGAACGGCGCAAAGAAGTCGTGCCAACTTTGGCATTAAATGGGAGAGATTGCAGATTCTCATATTTTATGCTTAGGAGGCAGTCTTGCCATTGCGCTCTTTTAGTAATCGCACAGAGCATAAGCCCATCTGGGAGGCTCACAGGCACATCTTTAAGGCTATGCACGGCAATATCAATGCGCTTTTGCAATAACGCCTCTTCTAATTCTTTAGTGAAAAGTCCCTTGCCACCGATTTTTGATAACGGCGTATCAAGGATTTTATCGCCCTTTGTCTTAATAATCTCTAATGCAGAATCTATGTTAAGTTCATTTTTAAGCCGAGATTGAATGTGTTTGGCTTGCCAAAGCGCAAGTAAGCTCCCGCGTGTGCCGATGATAAGTGGTTTCATTTCGCGCCAAACTCCTCTATAATGCTCTTTTTATCAATCTCGCGTTTTACCCTGCCATCGCGCATAATAATCTCCACTTTATTGTCGCTTAAAAGTTTGCCAACCACAATAGCCCTATCAAAACCAATAAGCTCAAAATCACTCATTTTAAAACCAAAACGCTCATCTCTATCATCAAGCACGACATCGACATTTCTAGCACGAAGATTCTCATAAAGTTGAAGTGCGTAGTCCATTTGCACGCAATCTTTAGTGTTTGATACAATAATCACCACATCAAAAACTTTCACTCCACCGCCCCACACACAGCCAAACTCATCAGCCTTTTGCTCTAAAATCGCAGGCAATAATCGCGTAACACCAATCCCATAACAACCCATAATGAAATGTTGTGCCTTGCCATTAGAATCCAAAAATGTAGCATTCATAGATTTAGAGTATTTGTCTCCGAGCTTAAATATATGTCCAATCTCAATGCCTTTAGTATGACTTAATGGCTTACCACAGCACTCACATAAATCACCATCGCGAACTTTAGCAATATCTGCGTAATGCTTATGCGCTAACTCCGCGCTATTCATATCCACACCCACAAAATGATAATCTCGCTCATTTGCACCCATTATGAGATTGCTCGCGCCTTTGAGACTTATATCAAAAATATGCGGACATTGCAAGCCAATCCCACCGATAAAGCCCGCTATAATGCCACTTTTCTCTTCAATCTCACATTCCTCAAAGAAAAGATAGTTTTTGCAGTCTTGCATTGTGTTAAGGGCGTTAAGGGCTTTTGTCTCCTCGCATTCATCATCACCACGCGTGAAAAATACTACCCATTCACTTTTTTGCGCACTAGATTGTTTATTTGACTTTATCTCCTCGTATATAGCTTTTTTTGCCACTGCTTTTATCGTGTAGAATGGATTAACCTTAAAAAACTCACATAGTGATTCTA
>CAKVEH010000204.1 GCA_934728205.1 uncultured Helicobacteraceae bacterium | reverse complement strand
GTTTGGCGTTAAGCACGGTGTGCGGGATTCTAGATTTTTTTAGAAGTTCGTGGAGCACCTCACTTCGCTCAATGCTCGCCGTGCCTACAAGCACGGGCTGTCCTTTTTTGTAAAGTTCCGTGATTTTGGCAATGACGGCTTTAAATTTTTCCATTTCACTTTTATAAATCAAATCATTTAAATCCTTGCGTTGCACAGGCACATTTGTAGGGATTGAGACTACATCAAGTTTATAAATTTGCAAAAATTCACTTGCTTCAGTTTGCGCTGTGCCCGTCATTCCCGCGAGTTTATCATAGAGGCGAAAATAGTTTTGGAAAGTGATGTCTGCGAGCGTTTGAGATTCTTCTTTAATATCGACTTTTTCTTTTGCTTCAATGGCTTGGTGTAAGCCCTCACTAAAGCGTCTCCCCTCGCTTAATCGCCCCGTAAATTCATCAACAATAATCACTTCTCCATCACGCACGACATAATCTTTATCTTTGGCAAAGAGATAATTTGCTTTTAAGGCTTGGTCTAGGTGGTGGGAGAGTGCGGCATTTTCAATGCTGTATAGATTATCAACTTTGAAAAGTTGCTCGGCATTTTTGATGCCATTTTCGGTGAGTAAAATCACGCGGTTTTTTTCATCAATGCTAAAGTCTTGCGGGGTTTTTAGATTCTGTGCCACAGAGTTCGCAAGATGATAATTTTCCATTGTGCGATTAGCGGGTGCGGAGATGATTAGGGGTGTGCGTGCTTCATCAATCAAAATGGAATCTACTTCATCGACAATGGCAAAAAAGTGGTGTTTTTGCACTTTGTGGGTTAAGTCATATTTCATATTATCACGCAAATAATCAAACCCAAATTCGTTGTTTGTCCCATATACGACATTTGCACTATATGCCTCGAGCTTTTTGTCATCATCACGCAAATCCGCAGTGATAATGCCAACGCTTAAACCAAGAAAATTATAAAGTGGTTCTAATTCGCTTCCATCGCGGTTTGCTAAGTAGTCATTCACGGTGATAACATGCACACTTTTCCCGCTAAGTGCGTTAAGGCATACGGGAAGTGTGGCGACAAGGGTTTTTCCTTCACCTGTTTTCATTTCTGCTATGCGCCCATCGTGCAGTGCCATACCGCCGATGAGTTGCACATCAAAATGGCGCATTCCTAGTGTGCGTTTTGTCGCTTCTCTAGTGATTGCAAAACTTTGGTGTAATAAAGAATCTAAGCTCGCGCCGTCTTCTTGGTGTGCTTTTTTAAGTGCCTCAAATGCACCTTTTAACTCGTCATCATTGAGTTTGGTATATTGTTCTTCAAGTGCGTTAATTTCTTGGACGCGCTTTGTGTAAGCTTTTAACATTTTGGTATTGCTAGAGCCTAAAACTTTATGTATTATTGCCTGTATCATTGATTGCGCCTTTTATGAGTTTAAGAGTTGTGAATTTTAGCATATTTTTGCAAATACTAAGCCTAAACCTTACTTTGAGTGAGTATGGTGTTTGCGGAATATGGCATTTAGATTCCACAAAGGGTGCGGTAATCACAATATCGACAAGTCTTATTTTCCTTGCCTAGTGGCTCAAACTCTCCATAGCGAGAAGTTAATGCGTTGTGCGTTTGAGAATCTTCGACCACACAATGCTCTTTATTATGCGCAAGTATATGCTTTTTTGTGTGGCAAAACTCTTTATCAATCTCTGCAAATTTCTCAAATAATGTCTCTTGTGTGTTTTGCTGTATTTGATATGCCTCATCTTGTTTGCGTGAGTGTTTAAGGAAATAAAAGCTTGTATGGACTTGCTTGTTTGGGTATTGTTGCAAAATATATTGTCGATAAATTTCAAGGGCTAAATCCTCAAAATTTTTCTCAGGTTTTTTGTATTTATAATCAATAATAAGAATGCTTCCATCTTGGTTTTGCTGGATTCTATCAATTCTGCCAGCAAAAACATAATTATAAAGCGTGAAGTTTTCAAACTTCATTTCTAATCCTATGAGCGTGAATG
>CAKVEH010000203.1 GCA_934728205.1 uncultured Helicobacteraceae bacterium | reverse complement strand
CTCATCGGTGCGAGCCCTTATGACCAAGGGCTAATTGACGCGACACTCAAAGATTTAGACGGCACAGATAATTTCTCAAAACTCGGTGCAAACGCTACTTTAGGCGTATCTATGGCTATCGCTCGTGCTGCGGCAAAGAGTCTTAATATCTCATTATACCGCTATCTTGGTGGAGCAAATGCACTTACCCTGCCAACACCAATGCTTAACATCATAAATGGTGGGAAGCACGCTGATAACACGGTGGATTTCCAAGAATATATGATTATGCCTTTGGGCTTTGATAGCTTTAGTGAGGGACTAAGAGCGAGTGCAGAAGTGTATGCCAACCTTAAAAAGATTCTTCAAGAATCTAAGCATATCACAAGCATTGGCGATGAGGGAGGATTTGCACCAAATCTTAGTAACAATGCTGAGCCTATTGAAATTATTTTACAAGCGATTGAAAAAGCTGGTTATAAGCCACTTGAAGATATTGCTATCGCGCTAGATGTTGCAAGCAGCGAGCTCTTTAATGAAAATAAAATGTATAACCTAGCTGGAGAGGGCAAGGAGCTAAGCTCACAAGAGCTTGTGGGATATTATGAAGAGTTGGTGCAAAAATATCCTATCGTATCGATTGAAGATGGACTAAGCGAAGATGATGAAGATGGTTGGAAGTATTTGACACAAAGACTTGGCGATAAGGTTCAACTTGTGGGCGATGATTTGTTTGTAACCAATAAAAAGATTCTTGCACAAGGAATTAAGGAAAATATTGCTAATGCAATTTTAATTAAACCAAATCAAATTGGGACCGTTACACAGACAATGCAAACCGTGCGCCTTGCGCAACGAAACAAATATAACTGCATTATGAGTCATCGCAGTGGAGAGAGTGAAGATACTTTTATCGCTGATTTTGCTATCGCACTGAACTGCGGACAAATAAAAACAGGTGCTACGGCAAGAAGTGAGCGAATCGCCAAATACAATCGTTTATTAGAAATAGAATCTCAAATTTCAAATAGCGAATATTTAGGCGCGAGCCTCTTTGGGAAATAATTAAGGTAAGGGAAAATGCAAACAAATGAGGACATACTACTAAAAGATTGGTATAAACAGAACAAAAAGCCTATTTTGCGTGCGTGCGTGTTTGTTTTTTTATGCGTGTGGGGCGGATATTTACTCTTTGGTTCTCAATCTTTTGAAGTGCTTTTCACCCTACAAAAACAACAAAAGGCACTTGCCAATGAAATAGATTCCCTACAAAAGCAAAATGCTAAAATTCAACAAGAAATATTTGAGTTAAAGGGTCTTGGGTCGTGAAAAAGTTATTGTTACTCTGCGTTATCTCGTGTGCACTTTTTTCGCGTGATGACCCATTTTCTCCCGCCATCACGCCAAAAGAAGGCTTGCATTTCCAAAAAGAACCCCCAAAAGAGATTATGCGTGATGTTACCATTCAGCTTCCCTCAACTGCTAGGGCACTAAAAAGCATTACTATCACTTATCAAAATATTGATGGCACAACCAACACAAAAGAAGTCCCTATCAATCAAAGCATTGATTGGCACTATCCATTGGAGTTTTCACAAAAGGCTATTGGCGCACAATATGCTAGCGAAAATCGCTTTAAAATTGGCGATTTTGAAGTCATTGTCAATGGGAAGCAAATTTTTATCGCCACAGAATACAAAAATGTCCGCAACTTTGTCTTGCCAAAGCCACATCGCATTGTGCTCGACTTTGATGGAATGGAAAAAGCTTACAATCAAAAGCTAAACCTTAATAAAAAATATTTTAAAAATATCAATCTCTCAAGCCACGAAAATTTTTATAGAATCTCATTAGAGATTGATGGGCGATACAAATACGAAATGCAATCCCAACGCGATGGTTATTTAATTGAGCTCCGCTGATATGTCAATGCGACAAGATTCTCTACTAAGCACACAAAATATCGTGCTTATTGGCTTTATGGGTAGCGGGAAAAGCAGCGTTGGCAAAGAGATTAGCGC
>CAKVEH010000202.1 GCA_934728205.1 uncultured Helicobacteraceae bacterium | reverse complement strand
CAATGATAGAGCCTTTTTAGGACCACAAATTGGCTTTGGCGGGCTTGGCACAATAAGTGCGGGAATCGTTGGCGGATATATGCACTACTTTGGCAAAGATATGCAGTTAGAGAAGTTTAGACACGGTATTCGTGGCATTGGCTCGGCAAACTACTACAATTACTCCTATAGTTATTGGAGTGGAAAATACTCATATAATGGCGTGTATGTGCAAGCTGGGGCAGATTACTTCATCGAATTTACTCCAAACCAAAAAACCATTTGGGGCTTATATGCAGGATTATCACTTGGATATTATTATATTTCCTCAAATGATTGGTGGTATACAGGGGCTTCTGCTCTTGGCTGGGGTGGTAATTTTGGTGGATTTGCTATGATAGATAGGAAACACCGCTTTGAGCTTGCTTTAGATTCTGGTTTTAGCGCGTTTGCTTTGCGTTATATGTATATGTTTTAATGCTACAAGATTCTATGATTTCATAGAATCTTATTATCTCTCATTGTAAAATCTTATAAATATTACTATACTTGCACTTGAAAAATATTTTAGGAGACAATGTATGAAAAAATTACTATGGCTAATGGCTTTTAGTGCGTTGAGCGTGATAAGCGCACAAGAATCAGGTGATGAAGCGCAGGGCGTTTTTGCAAATGCTGGATTAGAAATGTGGCACAAGCTCTCACTCAATCCTGCCTCGCAGAGTTTGCCAAACAATACTTATGGCTATACTTTGGGTGAAGTAAATGTCGGGTATAAATCTGGCAACTTTCAAGCTCTAATAGGTGGTGTAGGAGCTGGGCTTATCAATGATTCTACAAAGGGATTGTCATTTAATCATATTGGCTTTTATCCGGGCTATTACAACTCAAGAGAGGCCACGCTAAATAACGCGCATTATATTTTTGTGCATAATGCTTTTATGAAGTATGAGGGAGAGAATATCACACTTAGTGTTGGACGCTTTAAGCAAGAAAATGATGATTGGGTTGATGCGTATGTAGAGGGACTAAATGCCCGTGTGAATCTAGAGAGTTTTTATTTTAAAGCCTTTGGCACGAGTGGGGTTGCACTTGTGGGCAATGGCTGGCTAATGGATTATAATCGCCTTTTTGCTCAACAAGGCATTGTAAGTCTCACAAGTGGTTATGAAGGCACACATACAAAAGCTGATATATATGTGTATTATGCCGATAGAGAATATATCGCGCCGGGCTTTAATGCCGAATTAAACATTGGGGCAGATTCTAGTGTCGCTTCACATACAAAAATCACAGCGATTTTCCCCTATCACTACACAAGCATTATGAATGTTGGCAAGTATTATTTCTCAAAAGTGGGTGAAAATAATGGCACACCAAAAGACATAAGTGGTTGGAATGCAAGCGTGCTGTTGCGTCAAGACTTTGAGTTTGATAAAACATATAACATTGCACTTGCTGTGTATAAAAACTTCGGTGCGGCGAACTCGCGTGTGGGACAAGCTGGGAATCCATCGGGGATAAACTTCCTTGATAAGAGTGTGTATGCCACAGGTCCCGCCCTTAATGCACTCACTGCACCAGATGCAATTAGCGGATTATTTTTTAGTGATATAAAACTCTCAACCCCCACCGCATACACAGAGGCAATCAACTTTGGGCTTAATTTACGCTACACTTCCGCACCAAGCACATTAGAATATTCCGCTTTATTACATATTGATTTGCACTTACACAAGGCTACGATTTTTAGCGTAGTGGCAGGTTATTATATTCACACGATGAAAGATAGCGGTTTTATGGGCATTAAATCACCAAATTTCACATTTAGTGGAGATTCTCTGCGCCTTGATAGGAGTTACATTACTACTCGTTTGAGTGTTGGATTCTAAGTTTTTAGTTTTTGAGGCAATCTTGCAAGGCGTTTGGGATATTTATATCGCTTTGTTTCATTGCCTTTATTGCTTCTATTACCATACTTGCTGCGCTTAGTGTGGTAAAGTAGGGAATCTTACTTTTGAGAATCTGTGCACGAATTTGTGTGGTGTCATTT
>CAKVEH010000201.1 GCA_934728205.1 uncultured Helicobacteraceae bacterium | reverse complement strand
CGATAGTGTCATCTTAGCCCAAAGTGATACCACAGCGGGCTTTTTGTGCAAAAATAGTGTAAAACTTAATCACATTAAAAACAGAAACCCCAAAACAAAAACGCTTATAGAATCTCCCAATCTCGCCACGCTAAAAATGCTCTCCCGCGTCCCAAACGCACATAAAAATCGCGTAAGACAAGCAACCCTAAGACAGGCTAAAATAACTTTTGTTTTCCCAAATGGCAATGCCATTCGCCTTGTATCCCAGCCAAGACAACAACGCGTGCTACAAATTTTTGGTGCGCTGTTTTCATCATCAGCTAATACGCACAAAGCGGACTTTAAACGCAATGAGGCAATAGCACAAAGCGACATAGTGGTGCTAGATTCAAGAGATTTGTTTCAAAGCACCCCATCTCAAATCTTGCAACTTGGCACACATAAAATACACAAGATACGATAGAATCTGTGTTACAAAAATACATTCAAAAAAGAAAAACTCCATAAAAATAAAAAACAATACACATTTTTCTAAAATAAGTGCTATAATCGTGCCTTGTAATAAAAATTAAGGAGTGGCTATGCCTAAAAAACAATCTAAATTAACCACCACACAAAAACCCCTCAATAAATCTATCGACAAACCAGCCCTAAGCACGACCAAACAACAAGGTATTAAAACGAAGTTTAGCCCAAATGACATAAAGGACAAGCAAGGGGATTATGTTATTTTAAATGATGTGTTTAGGACTTTTGCCGTGCAGGCTTCTTTTGTGCAGTATTGTGGGAGGCGTGATATTTCTCTTAAAACCAAAATCAAACCAAGAAATGCTAAGCAAATCCAGCACTACACCCAAAGCGAGGATTACAACTCAAATGTCTCATCTGTAACGATGAAAATCAAAGATTTGCTCGAAGTTATTAGGCAGATTAAGGAGTTTGAGCGCACTACACATCTTAAACCTAAAAAACTCCAAGTGATTTTTATGCAACGATTAAATGAGTGGGAGCGATTACAAAACAAAATTGCCAAGCAAGATTCTTAAAACTCGCAAATACAGAATCTTCAATCAAAGGAAAGTCGTGGCAAAACTATACCAACTCTTTTTTATAGGCTTGCTTTTTCTAAGCACACACACACTTGCTCAAAGCATTCAATACGACCAGCAAGACTTAGCAGGCATTATTAACAACTACCGCTTTAATGCCAATCTCCCCACACTCCAAAATCACAAAGCCCTACAAAGAATTGCTGATAGAGTGGCGTATTTGCTTGCCTATGATAACACCATTTTAAGGCAAAAATCAACCATCGGCGCGCTGTTTAAAAACATTGATTTAGACATTTCATTTTATCGAGTTTTCGCCACTTATGGCAATATGCAAACCACAGATTTGACAAAACACTTAGTAGAGAAAAACTCTGCTGACATCTTTAGCCAAAAATATGATTATCTTAGTATTGGCTTATATGAAAAAAACAATATGCAATACATAGTCGCACTTCTTGCCAAGGAAATACAAGACACTCAAAGTGAAGTCCAAAAAGTTATCGCTCTAACGAACCAAGCCCGCAGAGCAAATGGAATCTACAATGATGTCTTTTATGATGAGGATTTAAGCAGAGCCGCGCTGAAAAGAGCAAAAGAAACCGTGCGCTTATTTGACCACAAACGCCCTGATGGTAGGAATTTTTACACAGTGTTTGAGGAGTTTGGCATTGATTACATTGTAAGCGGAGAAAATCTCGCATCTGGACAAGCAGATGCCTATGAAGTGGTAAATGGCTGGATGAACTCGCCCGGTCATCGTGCTAATATTTTAACCAAAGATTTTGATAGCATTGGTGTTGGATTGTTTTTCTATCAAGGGCAGGCATATTGGACACAGCTTTTTACTAAACAAGCACAATAGATTCTAAAACTTCAACTTATAAGGGGAATGAAATGATACAAGAAGCGATTTTGGCATTAAGCAAAAAGCAGGATTTGAGTTTCACAGAGGCGCGCGAAGTAATGGATGAGATTATGCAAGGCATTGCCACACCTGTGCAGATGTCCTCATATCTTACCGC
>CAKVEH010000200.1 GCA_934728205.1 uncultured Helicobacteraceae bacterium | reverse complement strand
GTGTTTAGCGTAATATTGGCGTTTTTATGCCCCAACATTTTGCTAACCCATAGTATATTTTCTCCGCCGCTTAACATCACACTTGCAAAGCTATGGCGCGTGTTATAGAATCTCCTATAGGAAAGATGAGATTGCTTAAGCGTCTCTATCCATAACGCACTCCATTCCCCGCTTGTGTTAACAAATGGCTTACCATTTGCATCCACAAACAAAAAGCCATCTTTACCCTTGCAAAGATTCTTAAACTCTTGTAATAAGCTATAAAGTGGCTCTAAAATTTCTACTTCACGCTTAGAACTTAGTGTTTTTGGGCTACTAATGCCAAAGCGCGACATATTGCATTCGACGCTTAAGATTCTTTTTTGCAAGTCTATGTGCTCCCATTTAAGTGCTAAAAGTTCCCCGCTTCTTAACCCTGTAAAAAAGCTAGTCGCACACGCATATTTAAACCATTGCTTTACATTGCCTGCGTTATGAATGATTGTTTTAATCTCATCAAGGCTAAATGGTTTTGCCTCTTTAGTAGTGGATAAAATACTCATCTTTTTTCTAAAAACAGGATTTTTCGCAATCACGCCATCACACAACGCTATATTAAACACGGTATTAAGCATATTGATAAGCGACTTTGCCATATTTTTAGAGTAATTCCTTGCAATGATATTGCTATAAAATTTCTCTATATCATCACTACAAACGCTTCTTATATCTTTTTGACAAGCAAAAAGACTTCTTAGGACATTTGCCCGACTTTTATAAGTCGCTTGCGTGCTCTTTTTGCTAAAGGCACTTTGCTGTATTAGTCGTTGTAAATATCCTCCCACACTAAATGGGCTTATAGAATCTACGCACGCAGCCATTTTATTATGCACTTGTATCAGCGTGTGGAGATTCTCAACTACAAACTTTCTGTGCTCTGCGCTATCTTTTAACTTCGTGCTAAAGCGATACCGCTTGCTTTCAAAAGTCGTTCGCAAATGCAAAATCCCACCTCGAACCACAAAAGGCATTTTGTCTTTCATTTTTACTCCTTAATTAAAATTTTGTATTTGAGATAAAATCACACTAAATTCTATCTCTGCATTACAGCTAGGGCAATACGCGCTAAAGGCATCATTATTCTCTAGCTCCTCGTCCTGCATTAAATCAAACTCTAAAAATGCACCGACTTCTAAAAAAATCATTTCTTTGCACTCTGGGCATTGCGTTTGTATGCTTATCATTGCTCTATCTCCTCACCACATCGCATATTTTGGCTGGGATGCATTTAGCAGCATTTGCCCGCCTCCATATGAACCCATCAACGACATAATAAAATCTCTCGCTATAATCCATCTTTAGCCCTTTAATCATCTTTCGCCCCCTTTATTTCTCGGTCTATAAACGCCTCTCGCATTTTTGTTTCCTCATTTTGCAGAATCTCTTTTGGCGCAAATGAGTCATCCGCTTGCTGTGTAGTAAATGTATAGCCACATTGACACACGACCTCCCAACTATCGCTAATCAACGATTTGAAAGTTATATTGCTGGGCTTTAAGTTATACAGCTCCATTCTACGCTCCTCCATATCTTGCGCATTATCCGTGCCTGCATAAGCGTTTGTAAAAACACAGAATCCTTGATAAGGATATGCTGGTGCTTCTTTAGGCACAATAGCTATATGGTTTAGAGCTATGTGCTTTTCTTTGCAATATTTGACTATATTGTTTGCCTTATCTAATGCTTTATCTAGTGTCATTTCACACCTCCACTTTTTTTTAAGATTTGTATTTTTACATTAAGGCTTTTTGCGTGGATTTTAAAGAAAAGTTGTTTTAAGTAGATTTTGTGCTTTGGTGGAGTAGCAGGCTCGACACAGGCTTGCGCTTATTTCAAATATTAGGAATTTCCTAAAAGTTGAGTGCTTAAGTCATAATTTTAAGTGCGGAGGTGGGATTCTACCCCCCCCCCTCTGCCATTCTAAAAAAACCTAAAGCCCTCCACCACGCACCCCAAAAATAGCCAAAATGACACAAAAAGATTTAGAGAATCTTAATAAATGGGTGGAGTGAGGGATATAGATTTTGTTGATTGTAAGAGTCTAGTCT
>CAKVEH010000199.1 GCA_934728205.1 uncultured Helicobacteraceae bacterium | reverse complement strand
ATATTAAGGCTTGCCATAAGGATAATAAGCATAAGCACGACAAATAATGCGCGTTTTTCTAGCTCCATAGCAGAAAAAAAGTTACCATTTTGTTCCCACCAGCCCTCTATACCGACACGATTTGGGAATGCACTTTCTAAAAATTCTTTAATAGGGGTTATATCTTTAAATGGCTCGGTGCTATAAATATGAATGCCATCATAAAGGTCGCTAGGAAGTCTGCGAATTTTTTGCAATGATTGCAAATTGGTATAAATGTATGCGTCATTATATGCCTTTAATCCAGAATCAAAGATTTCTACAATGTCAAATCGTTTGCTTAGTGGCGAGAGGGAGAGCGCGTTTGGCTCTACTTGACTAAAGTATAAGGTAAGTTTGTCATCAATTTCTAAAAAATGCCTAAGCTGTAATTCCTTGCCGATGATAGCAGGGAAGTTTTGGGATTTGAATTTTTCAATCTTTGCGCTATCAAGCATTTGGGAATCTGGCGTGCTAAATACTCCGCGCACGACTTCATTGAGTTTGATTTCTAAATCTATATCCACACCAATGACAACCGCTGCATTCATATCCCCACCAGCACGACTTAGGGCGTTATAACGCAGATAGGGACTAAAAAGCAAATGTGGAAATTTCTCCTTTAAGGCGGTAAAAATTGCAGAATCTACGCCCTGATAAGTTTTAGAAAATACGCTAATTGGGTAATTCATAATAAAGAGTTTGCGTTCAAATTCCTTTGTCATACCATTCATAATCGCCATAGCTACGCATAGCACCATAACGCCAATGCCAACACCAAGAATAGCCAAAATCGCCGTAACGCTAATAAAGGGTTGCGCTCTATCAAAGCGCAAATACTTGGGAAGCAAATAAGTAGGAAGCTTAGACATTCTATTCCTAGTGGTTGTATTTTGCGTGTAATGATTTTTTCATAATCTTATGCGAGCAGCCCTTTTTTTGGTCCGCTTTTGCCGTGGCAGAGTTTATATTTTTTACCACTTCCGCACGGGCAAGGGTCGTTTCGCGAGATTTTTTGCCGTTTTTGCGGTTGATTTTGCATTGCGGAATCTTTATTGAATCTTAGCTCCTCACTCCCTTCTTCAAGGTTTTCAATGATTTTTTCTTTTATTTCACTTGCTTGCTCTTGTGGTTTTAAGCGCACGATTTGGAGTGTTTTAGCCGTGTCGATTTTAAGATTCTCAACAAATTCCAAAAACAATCCATAGCTTTCTTTTTTGTATTCCACCAATGGGTCTTTTTGGTTATATCCGCGTAGCCCGATACCCGTTTTTAGATTATCCATTGTATAAAGATGCTCTCTCCACGCATTATCTAGCACTTGGAGATAGATAATGCGCTCAATTTCGTTGCGCTGGGCGGAATCTAGCACTCCCATTTTGTTTTCATAATCGGTTTTTGCCGCTTCCAAGATATGCGCATAAAGTGCGTCATAATCAAGATTTTCTACATTGCCTAACTCAAGCCCAAAATATTCTAACACAATGGCTTTTAGGTTAGCAATATCAAAGTTCTCGCTCTCTTCGTGCTGATAAATCCCCGCTCTCTCTAGCATAAATGCCACCGCGCTTTGCCTATTTTGCTCTATTTTTTCACGCATTTCGTATTCTTTATTAAGCAAATCATCACGCAAGCGATATATCGCCTTTCGTTGCTCATTTGCTACATCATCGTATTCAAGCAAATGCTTTCGTGATTCAAAATGCAAGCTCTCCACCTTTTTTTGTGCATTTTCCACAGAGCGTGTAACGAGTCCAGATTCTATATGTTCGCCATCTTTAAGCCCTAATCGCTCCATAATACCCTTAAGTTTATCACTTCCAAATATGCGCAACAAGGAATCTTCAAGGCTTAGATAAAATTGACTAACACCCGGGTCGCCTTGCCTACCTGAGCGTCCGCGAAGTTGATTATCAATGCGCCTACTCTCGTGTCGCTCCGTGCCGATGATATACAATCCTCCAAGTTCGCGCACTTCATCGCTTATTTTTATATCTACTCCGCGTCCAGCCATATTTGTGGCAATAGTTACAGCACCTTTAAGCCCCGCGTCTTTAATGATTTCAGCTTCTTTGGTGTGTTGTTT
>CAKVEH010000198.1 GCA_934728205.1 uncultured Helicobacteraceae bacterium | reverse complement strand
AATTACAATACGCAATGCGACCCGAGACTAAACGCCACGCAAGCCATTGAAATGGCATTTTTAATTAGCGATATGCTTAAACACACTTAAACTTATTGCTTTAGTTTGGCTTATAAGTTCAGTGGGATTTTAGCTGTCTCTTTTTCTACTTGCAAACTTTTATATTTTTGTCATTTTAAAGTGAAGTGATGTGAGCTACGAAGCGAAAAATCTCTATCGTGTCTTTTGTCATTTTTGAGCTTTAGCATAAAACTAAAGAATCTACGAAATCTCTATGTTGTTTTTGAGATACTTCGCTACGCTCAGTATGACGATGGGGTTAGTATGATGGTAAGGATTGATTTTAAAGTAAAGTGCGTAGCACGGCAAAGAATCCGCGCCTTATAAATCCCCTTTGGGTCGCCATCGCATTGTCTATTCAAAAACTTATCGGCACTATTTGATAGTATTACTTGCATTGATAGCTACTCATATCATATCTTAATCTCGACTTGAATCTGGCTAAAATTTTATAAATTTTGACAAAAGAATTTATAATATAACCGATATATGCTTTAGTTTGATTAAAATTTTAAGAGTATTGTATGTATGTTTTTTTTTTAAATCAAAAGTTTCTTTTATTCTTTGTATAGCACTTATTGCTTCATATAATGCCTGTGGGAGCAAAAAGACGCAAGTTAAAAATTCAGGCACTTCTAGTAAATATGCCAAAATGGCAAATGAGCGATTTGGACTACAAAATTTTTATATACTAGATTTTGCACAATCTGCCAATGGTCAAGTTAGTGCTTATGGGAGTGGGCATAAGCGCACTACAGCAAGTGGTGAGCAGTATGATGAGAAGGCTTACAGTGCAGCGCATAAAAGTTTGCCATTTAATACCATAGTTCGTATCACCAATATAGCAAATGGCAAGAGTAGCTCTGTAAGGATTAACGATAGATTGGATAAAAACTCTAAAAATGTGCTTGTTATCTCAAAAGCTGCGGCAGATGAGCTAGATATGAGTGAGAAGTTTGCGCATATAGAAATTAAAATTGTAGCTTACGCGCTTTGCTCAAATGATGTAATAAAAGTTGGCAAAGATTGCCTTATAGTGCCAACATATCAGGCATTAAATGATGATGAGTATAATGAAATCAGCACAATAAGAAAGCAAAGAAGCGCCAAAAATAAAGATAGAGATAAAGATGGCACTAAACTTACAAGCAAAGATTATTCGCATATTAGCCCAGATAAAATTTTGGTGCAAATTGGTGCGTATCGCTACAAAGCTAATGCGCTTTCCCTTTTAGAGCTAAATAAGACTTATATGCAATATAGCGCATTTATGGAGCGAAATAAGAAAACCAAGCTATATGAAGTATTTTTGCGTGGGTTTGAAAGTGTTGATGAGGCTAGAGCATTTATCCACACCCCTGCATTTTGTGATGACTTTGTGATAGTTGATGGCAAGGTGATTGAATACAGCAAGAATATTTGCCGCATCAAGCGCAAAAAAACTTCAAACACAAACAAAAAGACTCTAGATTCTACAAAAGCAACATCTAATAAAGCCAAAAAAGCTACATCCTCTAGTGATAATGCAAACATTGCACCTAAGCCTAAAGTCTTTTCGCAAAATGGTGAGTATTTCGTTCAAGTTGGCGCGTATAGGATTGAGCGCAATGCTAATGAAATGATAGAACATTATAGCAACTACAAGCACTATAAAATCACTAGCAAAAAGATGCGCTCTGGACTTATTCGCGTGATGTTAAGTGGATTTAAGAGTTTAGAAGAAGCAATAGCAGTGGCTAAAAGTATAGATACACCACAAGATGCCTTTGTAACTAAAAAATAGTGCAAAAATCAAAAATAGCGTTAGGCTAAAGTGTGGCTAACTTTTAACATCTAAGCCACCAAACAATCATTAATCATTAACAACAAAACTACCATTATAAGCAATAAGCAAAAAAATGTTAAACATTTAAAAAGTCAATCTGGCATTGACAAAGTAAGTTCTCCCAACGCCTATAAGATAGCCATTATTAGTAATGGTATCTACGCTATCTTTGTTGTAATAGTCAAAATACAATGTATCAAATATATTTCTAACCCCAGCACTAATCTTTAGA
>CAKVEH010000197.1 GCA_934728205.1 uncultured Helicobacteraceae bacterium | reverse complement strand
ATATTGGGTAGCAATGAAATGCAAAGCAATCTTAATATAAATATATCACAAAACAACAAAGCATTCCAATCAAGCACACAACAAGGCGATAATCTTTCATTCAATGGCTTGCTTAGCGTGTATTATAAACGCGTTTTTGCACTTGCTCCATTAGGAGAGTTTAAGCAAAATATAAAGCCTGTGGCACTTCTAGGCGTGGGAGTAAATAATATAGGCAACTCCATTATGGCTACTTACAAGCAAGAGAGCTATAACAATATAAGCGCGGAAATTGGTGTAGGTGTGCAATATACACTGCGCAAAGATACAAACTTTTATAGCGCGGAAATTCTTATGCGCCACAATGTATATCACTCAAACGATAGGGTGTTTGTGAGTTTGGCAAACGCACAAAGTTTCATTGGATACACTTTGGAGCATCGCAAAAGTTCGCTTGAATTTAACTTTATAGGTTCGCACGCTCTCACACAATCCTTGTATATACAATATGGCGTGCTTGGACTTGTGGATATAGGACTTAGTTATGGGATTAAAGGTGATATAAAATTAGGATATAGATTCTAATTTTTTTAAAATTTTTACAAAATCCATTGACTTAGAGTAGCTATCATCGTTTATAATTGCATTTGGATTTTTACCTTGCGCGAATCTACTTGTGAATCTTACGCAAAACGCGCAAAAATCCAAAAGTTTCATTTGAAAGGATAAAAAATGCTCTTAGATTCAAACCTAACAGAAGCCCAAAATGGGCAAAAAATCACCGCAAAAGGCTTTTGCGTAAATCACAAGGATGATAATTTCAAACCCTTTGATTTCTCGCGCCACGCACTAGGGCAGGGCGATATACTCATAGAGATTCTCTATGCGGGAATCTGCCACAGCGACATACACTCCGCACGAAGTGAGTGGCGCGATGGGATTTACCCGATGGTGCCCGGACACGAAATCGCAGGGCGCGTGGTGGCGACAGGAAGCGGGGTGCAGAAATTTAAAGTCGGTGATTACGCAGGGGTGGGCTGTATGGTAAATGCCTGTGGTAAATGCGAAGCCTGCAAACAATCCCAAGAGCAGTTTTGTATGAATGGTGGTGCGGTTTTCACCTACGACTGCAAGGATAGATTCCACGATAATGCGCCTACTTATGGTGGATATAGCAATAATATCGTAGTGAGCGAAAAATTTGCTGTTGTCGTGCCAAAGGACGCGCCACTAGATAAAGTCGCGCCATTGCTTTGCGCGGGGATTACGACTTATTCGCCACTAAAATTTAGTAAAGTAAAAGCGGGGGATAAAGTCGGCGTGGCAGGATTTGGCGGACTTGGAATGATGGCTGTGAAATATGCACTTTCATTTGGCGCAGAAGTGAGTGTGTTTGCGCGAAACAAAAACAAAGAGCAAGACGCGCTCAAAATGGGCGCAAAGGCACTCTATACGACTGATAATCTCGCACAAGTCAAAGAGCGATTTAATCTCATCATCTCTACGATTCCCACTGCTTATAATCCTATGGAGTATGTGAATCTTTTGGCTTACGGTGGGGATTTTTGCGTGGTGGGGCTACCGCCTACGGATATAATTCCTAGCATTAGCCTATCTTCACTGGTGTTTGCGGGGCATAAGCGCGTATATGGCTCAGTAATCGGGGGAATGAAAGAAACGCAAGAAATGCTAGATTTTAGCCTAAAGCACAAAATCTATCCAGAAACTGAAATCATTAGCGCAAATGAGGGCGCAATCGATAAGGCTTACGAGAATCTCACCACAGGGAAGGCGAAGTTTCGGTATGTGATTGATATGGAGACATTAAAATAACTAAAAGCGCGTTTGTCTCTTTGACGTTTTCGCGGGATTCTTCGCGCTCAAGCATTCAATGAACGCTCTAGCTCTATTTCGTGCTTTCGCGCTTGACCCAGCGGGTTGCGAAGCAAAAAACCCACGAAAACAAGCGAAGCGCAGTTTCTTTAGTAAATCGCCTAAAGATACTTCCGCGCAAGATTTGCGTGAATCTAAAATAAAAATTTTTATGATACAATACCATTTTTGATTTTTGCAAAAAGGACAAATCTATGCTACACTACACTATATTCTTAATCAAACGAGCAGTTTTGCAATTCTTATGTAACTTT
>CAKVEH010000196.1 GCA_934728205.1 uncultured Helicobacteraceae bacterium | reverse complement strand
CCCTAGCACAGCAGTCAGTGAAAAATATGCACTTGAATATGGATTTGATGAAATTGAAATTCACATTGATGCGTTTAAAAGTAAAAAAGATGCACGCGTGGTGCTTGTCGATGATTTGATAGCCACAGGTGGCACAGCACTAGCAAGCCTCAATCTCATTAAATCACTTAATGCCCAGTGCATTGAGGCGTGCTTCCTGCTTAACCTTGTAGAACTTGGTGGAGCAAAAAAACTCCAAGAACGCACAAGAGTTTTTAGCGCGTTAGAAATTTAAGCATAAATTAAGGATTAAAGTAAGCAAATGGATATTGCAAAAATCACTCAAAGCGCAAAGGACTTTATCACTTCACAACCCAAAAAATTTGCCGTTTGGATAGCAGCAGCCATCGCTGTAATTACCCTATTTATCTTTTATCAAAATTCAGGATTCTCATTGGAGGAGTTTATTAAGAATCTATGGGAAGAATATGTCGAACAATGGGGATATGTGATTTTGTTTTTTTGGGGGATTTTGGAGGGAGAGCTTGGGCTAATCTTTGCTGGATTAGCCGTGCACGATGGCAAAATGATTCTATGGCTTGCCATTTTTGTCGCTGGGCTCGGTGGCTTTGTAGGAGACCAAATTTATTTTTACATTGGGCGACTTAACCGCAAAAGCATTCAAAAGAATTTTGAAAGCCAACGGCGTAAATTTGCGCTTGCTCATCTTTTATTGCAAAAATATGGATGGAGCATTATTTTTATTCAACGATATATGTATGGTATGCGCACCATTATCCCGATGAGTATCGGCACTACACGATATAGCGCGCTAAAATTTTGTATTATCAACTTTTTGTGTGCGCAAGTTTGGGCGGCAATTACAATTTTACTCACTTGGTATTTTGGTGAGGAAATTTTTCTTGTGCTTGATTGGTTTAAAAATCACCCATATTTACTTATTCCACTTGCTATTTGTATTGGTGGGGGAGTTTTTTGGTATTTTCACACACAAACAAGGCGCATAGATAAAAAACTACAAAAGGAGAGCGAGAATGAAATTACACAATAATGCTATGTTTGAACTACAAATAGCAGAAAATAAAAACACACAAGCGCGAGTAGAGCTTATCAGCAAGAAAGTAGAATCTACGCTACTTAAAGAAGCAAAAGCACTAGGATTTGAAGGCAAAGGAAAGTTTTTCCTACAAGCCAAAAAAACACTTCTCATTGTGCTTGAGAGCGTGGATTGCGATAGTGTGCGTGAAGCTGGAGCTGGCATAAGCAAGTATTTTAAGACACTTAAATACGAAAGTATAGGTGTCCACTCCTTTGATGATGAGAATCTCACTTATGCGTTAATGCTCGGAATCTTAGCCGGGGATTATGATTGTGCAATATATAAAAGCGAAAAGAAGTCAAAAACTTACAAAAAAATATTTATAAGCCCAAGTAAAAAACTCACACAATCCACACTAAAAAATCTCGCCAAAAAAGCACATATCATAGCAAGAAGTCTTAATGTCGTGCGTGATTTAGTCAATACGATACCCCAAGTCGCTACACCAAAGTATCTCGCTGATTTTTGCGCTAAAATGGCAAAAGACATTGACATTAAATGCACTATCTTAGATAAAAAGGATTTAATGAAGGAAAAAATGGGGGCATACCTCGCTGTGAATGAAGCCTCAACTAATCCACCCTACCTTATTCACCTCCACTATAAGCCAAAAAATAAAAATGCCAAAAGAATTGTTTTTGTCGGCAAGGGGCTTACTTATGATAGCGGTGGGCTTAGCCTAAAGCCAGCGGATTATATGACAACGATGAAAGCCGATAAGGGTGGAGGATGTGCAGTAATTGGAATCTTAAATATCGTTGCACAGCTAGGAGTGGATTATGAGATTCACGGGATTATCGGGGCAGCTGAAAATATGATAGGAGGCAATGCCTATAAGCCCGATGATGTGCTATTCTCACGCGAGGGCGTTACTATTGAAGTCAAAAACACGGATGCAGAGGGGCGATTAGTCCTTGCTGATTGCCTCTCTTACGCCCAAGATTTAGAACCTGATGTGCTGATTGATTTTGCTACGCTCACAGGCGCGTGTGTAGTGGGGCTAGGCGAATACACAAGCGGGATAATGGGC
>CAKVEH010000195.1 GCA_934728205.1 uncultured Helicobacteraceae bacterium | reverse complement strand
TTATTATCCTAACGAGCAACATTGGTAGTGATAAAATAATGAGTGTAGAAGATAAGCGTGAGCGTGAGAATGCCGTAAAAGAGGAGCTAAAGGGCTACTTTAAGCCAGAGTTTCTAAACCGCCTTGATGATATGGTGATTTTTAATCCTTTGGGAGTGGGAGAAATCACGCAAATCGTGGATATTATGTTTGAGGGAATCGCTAAAAAACTGCGCGAGCGCGACATAACTATCACTCTAGATTCTAAGGCAAAAGAGTTTATTGCTAGCGTGGGGTTTGACCCTGTGTTTGGTGCGCGTCCGCTCAAACGGGCATTATACGAGGAAGTCGAGGATAGGCTAGCCGAGCTAATCTTGCAAGATAAGCTAAAAGATGGCGGCAAGGTGGAATTTAGCGTGGATAAAGGGGAGATAAGAGTGAGGGTTTTATCAGGTAAATAAAGGTATTGGTGGCAGGTTTTCGTTCAGCCATCCAAAAAATACAGATAATTTTTGCTAAAATTATAGCTCTATAAAAATAAATCATACAAAATAGTATCAGGAGTGCAAGTGCAAGTTAATATACGAGCCATCGTTGATGATTTGAAAAACATATATCCTAAAAATGCTATTTTTGAAGCGGTAATGAATGCTATTGAAGCAGAAGCGACAAAAATTGAAATAAAAATCTATACAAGAAACTTGGATAAAGAAAATCAAAAGCCATATATTGACAAAATGACAATTACTGATAATGGCGTTGGCTTTACAAAAGAGAACATAAAGTCATTTGAGGAATATCGCTCCGCACATAAACAAAATTTGGGTTGCAAAGGAATTGGGCGTTTTATATATTTGAAAATTTTTAATAATATAAAGATTGAAAGTCAAAGCGTAGAAATTGATTTTACTTGCGCGGGTGTGAATACTAAAAATGTCGATTCTAGGTGCGATTTAACCACTATTTATTTTTCAAATCCATCACAAAATCAACATATCGACTTTGGGACGATTGGCAAAGAGGTTAAAGAGCATTTTTTGGCTTATTTTAAGTTACAAACAAAAGAAATACAAATTAATATTTATGAAAATGATAATTTTAAAGAGAGTATAAAAAGCACGGATATACCGCATTTTGAAACAAAAGACTTTAAAATAAAGGATTATACTTTTAGTATTTTATATATTTTTGGTAATGATGAATTTAAAAATGAGGGTTTCTATGTCGCAAACAAAAGGGTTGTTATCAAAAATTCCGAGCAAGAGCAAGATAGAAAATATAATTTACCAAAAGACAAAGACATTAGAATCTTTTATATTTTAGAGTCATCATATTTCGATAAAAATGTCAATGACGAAAGAAATGAATTACGGATTTATCCAAAACAAAAAAACACTCTGCAATTTGAGGATTTGAATTGGGATGAAATTTATAGTGAATTAGAAAACCAGCTTAGCACAATTTACAAAGAGCATAATTTTAATATAGATAAAACTATTGAAACAAATAGACAACAATTGACGGCTAATTTGCCTTATCTTAGCGCATATTTTGCTGATAGAAAAGAGTTGAATATAAAAGACATGCAAGATAAAGCCGAGCAAGAATTTGATGATGATAAAGAATTTTTAAGGCAAGAAAAGAATAAATCTAATAAAAATTATGAAATAAAACTAAACAAAGTTACACAAGCAGAATTGGCAGAATATATATTTGATAGAGATAAAATCATTCAAAATCTAAAACAATCCGTAAAAAATGGGGATGTAGAGGAAAAAATCCACAATCTTTTTATGGCGAAAAGAACAAACGATGAAGCGCAAAATTACAAATCAAACAATATTTGGCTTTTTGATGATAGATTTATGAGTTATGATAAAATTTTTAGCGACACACAGATTAAAGATATTTTTCCACAATTACACAAAAACATAGAAAGACCCGACATATTAAGCATTATTTCAAATACTTATGAAAAAGAAAAAATTACTGATATTTTGCTGATAGAGTTTAAAAGACCAGAACCAAACAAAGACTACTATTCAAAAGCAAATCAACAACTTTTGGATTATGCTTCATATATTAACGAATCATTATCGCAAGAAAAATTAAGAATTTGGGCTTATGGATTTTTAGAGATTGATGATAACATT
Source organism: uncultured Helicobacteraceae bacterium (assembly GCA_934728205.1). Taxonomy (GTDB): domain Bacteria; phylum Campylobacterota; class Campylobacteria; order Campylobacterales; family Helicobacteraceae; genus Helicobacter_F. The sequence goes on along the minus strand of CAKVEH010000195.1, from coordinate 13 downwards.
CAAAGGACAATTC
>CAKVEH010000194.1 GCA_934728205.1 uncultured Helicobacteraceae bacterium | reverse complement strand
CTTATAGATTCCATAAAAAATGAGGGCAAAATGCTAGGATTGCGTGAAATTTTAGTGCTAACTTACAAAGAAAGTTTGTTTAAACACAAAGGATTTGCTATAATAGACAAAGCAAAATTACCAAATCACAAAATATGGGCGGATTGTATCAAATGCAAACATTTTCCAATATGCGACGAGATAGCTCTAATGGCCAGATTATAGGCACTGCGATATTTTTCATCGTGCTCTTTTTTTATGAAAGCCTAGCTTCACGATTTGTGTTTTTACCCCCATTGATTGGCGTGCTGTTTTATTTATTTAGGCGATATGATGAGCAAGATGACTTTTGGCGATTTTGTCTTGTGCTTGTGGCTATAAGTGTGGTAGGTGTGTTTAATGACTTTGCGCTGTGGTTTTTGCCACTACTTTTTGCTATCCTTGCGTTTATATTTAGCTTTATTTTTGAGAATCTTGCTGAGGGCAAAGTGCTTCGTATAATGCAAGTAGCTGGTGCGTATATAGGTTTTTTTGGCTTTGATTCACAAATTACCCCATTGATATTGGTGCTGTATTGCGCTATTGAAAGTGTGCTGGTAGGTGTATATGAATATACGATTTAAAATTGCACTTGGACTTTTTGGTTTCATTGCCTTTGCTGTGGTGGTGAGATTATTTGTGCTTACAACCATAACCCACGAATATTATGAAAAACTCTCACAAAAAAATGCCACCAAAATTGAAACGCTAATGCCAATGCGCGGACATATCTTTGATAGAAATGGAGAACCATTAGCAATCAATGAGCCAGGATTCTCTATCTCTTTAGCCCCAAGATTAAAGCAAGCCACAATGCAAGAACAAATCGATTTCATCGTCCGCTACCTGCCATTTTTAGATGCGGAAAAAATGGCAAGCATTTACAAAGACCAAAACACTTCATACAACCACACTTCTATCAAAATTGCGGATTTCATCCCATACACCGATATGCAAAAAAACTATACCTTTCTTAAACAAAACCCATATATCTTTATCAAGCCAGATTCTAAACGATTTTATCCTAATAATACTTCGGCTTCACATATCATCGGCTATGTCTCCAAAGCAAACAAACAAGATATTGAAAACAATCCACTCTCATTTTTCACCAAAGTCATCGGTAAATCAGGCATAGAATCTACTTATAATGACTTCTTGCAAGGCGATGCAAGCTATCGCAAAACGCTTATCAACGCACTCCATAAAGAAATAAGTATCATTGATGAGGGCACAAGGCTAGAGCAAAATAACCTCTATCTTACCATTGATTTGCGCCTCCAAGAGCTTATAGATTCTCACTTTAAGGACAAAGAAGGCGTAGTTATCATAATGGATGTGCGAAATGGTGAGTTGCTCGCTGCAGGAAGCTACCCAGAATACGACTTAAATGACTTTGTCGATGGCATTAGTGTGTCTAAATGGAATGCTCTGCTTGAAAACCCATACTTGCCACTTATCAATAAACTTACAAGCGGACAATACCCGCCCGGCTCGGTGATTAAAATGGGAATGGCATTAGCATTTTTAGAGCACGCCGGCGTAAGTGAAAACACCATTATTGACACACCTTGTTTTATAGAGCTTGGTGGGAGGAAATTTCGCGATTGGAAATGCGGGCACGGAAGCGCGGATATGCTAAAAGCCATTCGTTCCTCTGTTGATGTGTATTTTTACAAACTCTCAATGCAAGCAGGTATTAACAATATTTCATCAGTTATGCACCAGCTTGGCTTTGGTGAAAAAACGGGCATTGACTTGCCTAACGAAAAAAGCGGTGTAGTCCCAACACCTGAATGGAAGTTACGAATGCGAGGGGAAGCTTGGGCTGGAGGCGATGTGATTAACACTTCTATTGGACAAGGTTATTTTCTCGTAACTCCAATGCAAGTTACACGCTACACCGCGCTACTAGCCACAGGGAATCTCGTCCAGCCTCATTTTGCCCTTGCTTTTAATAACGAGAAAAAAGAGCATCCCACAAAAGATGTCCTTACAAATGTGCAAAAAGAACGACTTTGGGTGCTACAAAAAGGAATGTATCAAGTGTGTAATTCCCCGGACGGCGGGACGGCATATTGGCGCACACGAGGCGCAAAAGCTCAAATCGCGTGCAAAACAGGCACGGCTC
>CAKVEH010000193.1 GCA_934728205.1 uncultured Helicobacteraceae bacterium | reverse complement strand
TTCTTCCTCCATTTTCTTTCATTGCTATTATTTGTTGTGTTTTGATAATACCATCCTACTTAATGAATATGGCATTAAGACCGCCTCCCTCACCCCAAATCTACTCATAAAAGATTTTAAGTAAATACATCTTACACAAAATCCTTGATAATAATTTTACAAAAAAAAATATATATTAGGATTTAAAAGTTCTTAAAAACATTAACTTTTTACGAAAAGTAACCTTATAATTTTTGTCTAATCCCACACTATATATTAAGATTATCTAATAAATTCTAAGGTAAATGTCCCATTTTGTGATATTTAAACATAAATTGCTAGAAAATTATTGACAAACCACGAGTATTTTTGGGTATCATAAGGCATAAAACGAAACTTTGGAGGGGGTTATGGATACAAAAATTCTCAAAAACATCGGCAAGGCAAATCGTGAAAATATCAATGATATTATCAAAATTGCGATAGTGCTTATATTCTTCTTTATTGCTTCGCTTATCGCCATATTCTTTGGTGCGAAACACAGCATTTTGTTGCTCGTGTTTGCTACGCTTGTGGGAGCATATATGGCGATGAATATCGGCGCAAACGATGTGGCAAACAATGTAGGACCAGCGGTGGGCTCAAATGCTATCTCACTTTTTGGAGCGATTTTCATCGCCGCCATTTTTGAATCACTTGGCGCGATTGTCGCAGGAAGCGAAGTGGCAGACACAATTAAATCAGGGATTATCTCGCCTGATGCCATTGCAGATTCTAAGATATTTATTATGCTAATGCTTGGGGCATTGCTAAGTTCGGCAGTTTGGCTACACTTAGCCACTTTTATTGGTGCGCCTGTATCTACCACGCATTCACTTGTAGGTGGGATTTTAGGAGCTGGGATTCTCGCTGGTGGCTTTGGCGTGGTAAATTGGGGAGAGCTTGCACGAATTGTCTCAAGCTGGATTATCTCGCCCGTTATGGGAGGCGCGATTGCGATGATATTTTTATTTGTCATTAAACACACCATAACTTACAAGGACGATAAAAATCAAGCTGCTAAAGTCGCTGTGCCTATCCTTGTATTTATTATGTCGTGGTCATTTATCGTGTATCTTGTGATTAAGGGATTAAAGAAATTTTTTCCTATAAGTTTTGGATTAGCGGCTCTTATAGCGTTTGGACTAGCATTGATTATATTTTTTGCCACGCGTCCGTTCATTGTGAAAAAGGCTCAAAGTCTCTCAAACTCTAAAGAAAGCATTGGTGAGCTTTTCACCATACCGCTTATTTTTGCCGCAGCGATGCTAAGCTTCGCGCACGGCGCAAACGATGTCTCAAATGCCATAGGACCGCTAGCAGCTATCAATGAAGCCCTTAATGACATCGCTACGCAAGCGAGTGAAGCCACAGAGGAAGTCATACGAAGTAAGGCGAGTGTGCCATTTTGGGTTCTCCTTATAGGGGGACTTGGAATCTCCATTGGTTTAGCATTGTATGGACCTAGACTTATCCGCACGGTGGGGAGCGAAATCACTGAATTAGATAAAATTCGTGCCTTTTGTGTGGCGATGAGTGCAGCCATAACTGTCATTATCGCTTCGCAGTTGGGATTGCCTGTAAGCTCCACGCATGTAACCATTGGGGGAATCTTTGGCGTGGGATTCTTACGCGAATATCTCAAAAAGCAATATTATCAAATGCAACAAACCATTATCCAAGCTCATAGGGGCAAAGATTCTCAAGAAGTGGAGAGATTTTTGGACGCCTTTAACAAAGCAAACATTAAGCGCAAAGGAGAGATTTTAGAATCCATAAAACAACAAAAGATTAAAGTTACACTTAATTTCTCTAAAAAAGACAAAAAAGGATTGAAAAAAGCATATAAAAATGAGCTTGTCAAACGCAGTGCGATTAACAAAATCGTAGCTTCTTGGCTCATTACCGTGCCTGTATCAGCAATTCTTGGGGCATTTGGCTTCTTTGTGCTTACACTTATTGACTTTGATATTTAGCCTTTTTGGGTGAGATTCTCGCCGTGCGGGAATCTGCCACCCTTAAGGCTTCGCCACAACTTCTTTTAACACATTTGTAACTCGTTTTTCTTCGCCGCTTTGCGTGGTGTTTAGGCGCAAAAGCGTAAAGTTGTATTTTGCTAAAATGGCATTTTTCAGCTCATCTCGCCT
>CAKVEH010000192.1 GCA_934728205.1 uncultured Helicobacteraceae bacterium | reverse complement strand
TATTTTAAGGAAAATTATAAATATGCAAATCAAGGCAGTTTGGATACTTACAAAATATTTATTGAGAAAGGTTTTAATTTATTAGATAAAAATGGAAATCTTAATTTTATCGTGCCTATGAGCGTGACAAGTGGCAAGTCAAATATAGCTTTACATAAAATGATTTTAGATAATTGCGAATTTGTAAAAGTAAGTAACTATGGCGACCGCCCAGCCAAAATTTTCGGCAATGCAGAGCAAAAAGTTTCAATTATTAGCTTTGCAAAAACGCTTACACATTGCAAAGAACTAATGACAACTTGGGTAAATAAACGCAATGCGATTCAATCTATTCAAAGTGTCCTATACAATTTGCGCTTTACAAATAGCATTGATTTTGTGCGTGAGGGCACATTTTGCAAAATTAGCTTGTCTATCGAAAAATTCACAATGCAAAAACTCTATACACAAAAACAAACGCTAAAATCCTTTATGAAAGGCAAAGAGAGAATCTATTATCGCACTTCGGGCAATCGATATTATAATTTATTCACAAATTATTCTACAAAATCCACCAAAGAAAACAGCTTTGAAGTAAAAGATTCTAATGCAATCGTTGCTTTAATGACAAGCAGCCTTTTTTATTGGTTTAGAAGTGCTTATTCTAATCACAGAGATAGCTATATGCACGAATTTGAGCGATTTCCTATCCCAAAATTAAGCAAACAAACGCTCGTAAATCTAGACAAACTCGGTAAAAAACTTCAAGCCGACATAGAGAAAAAAGCAAACTTTACTTCCACAGGCACAAAAGAATATCGCCTCCGCAAGTCAAAACACATAATAGACGAAATCGATAGACTTATTTGTCCGCTTTATGGTTTGACGCAAGAAGAGACAGAGTTTATCATAAACTACGACATAGCATTCCGCACGGATAATTAAAGTAAATCATAAAAAAGGTAAAAGTGGATTCTAGTAATAATTTTTGCTAACACACAATGTATAGATTACCACGAATCTAGCTTTTACACGGACTAGATTTTCGCAATGACGAAAAATAGGTGATTGTGCGGTATAATGTTGCCACGATTTTTTAATGTGGAGATTATGATATGAAATTTCTCAAATATCAGTTTTTGATAAACAAAAATTATCCAACTATCAGCGATTTCGCAGAAATGAAAGATATTGATTATATGGCAAAAACGAATATTTATAAAATCACCATACAGAAATTTGAAAATAGATTTTTATGGATATATGCAAAATTTGGTGGTGCTTTACCTTATAGTAATGAAGTATTTGACGCAGAGCAAGAACAAATAGTCGATAATCCAAGAAGCAAAACACAAACAGAATTAAACAAACAAATATTTAGTTTATATGATTTTCAGAGTCAAACGCTGTTTTTGCAAAAAGATAATGATAAGGCATTTTTAACACAATACTTCAAAGAAAACATTCAAAAAGATTGCATTATAAAGAGATTTTTTAAAAGCCCACAAGATTTTATAGATAGCATCGATAGAATCAAAAAGATTAGCTTTACTTCAAAAAGAAATATCATTACAAGCCAAGTTGAATTATTTAATAATATCGAAAATATTTTTGGATTAGGACAACCTGAAAAATTTTATATTAGTATGGATTATAAAGGCAGAAATAAAACAAATAGCCTTATTGATTTTTTAGGGATTTTGTTGCTAGAAAAAATGATTTGGAGATTGATAGCTTGGTGGTTGTCGGCGAAAATGACAACGATGTAGATTCGTTATTTGATATAGATAGCTATATTGAATCTGCTGAAATAAGCATTTCAAAAGACGATAATGGAATGTATGATGAAAATGCAGTAATGGACAATTTGATTTCAAAAATCAAGGAAAATGAAAATGTATAGTAGGCATAAGAAAATAGCATTAGCTTTGTTTGTCATTGTTTTTGTCATCTCTTTGATTTGTAATAAGTTTTTTGGCATAAATATTAGAGAATCTCTAATGCAAAATTTTATTACATTTTTATCAATTGTTTTGGGATTTTATACTGCAAGTATATCCGCACTTTATGGGTCAAAATATTTGGGCAAAATTTATGATACCATAGACACAAACAACAATAAAAATCTCTTGATTCACACTCTGCAATCATATTTTAGGGTAAGTATTTATTTTGGATTGATAACGCTTTGTTTTT
>CAKVEH010000191.1 GCA_934728205.1 uncultured Helicobacteraceae bacterium | reverse complement strand
AGCGATTTCTGCATTCATCTTGCCAAAGGCAAGTGGCAGAGCTTTTAAAATAAGTCCTGCGCCTTGTGAGGGCTTCTCTCCAAACTCATATAAAAACGCAAAAATCATCAACCCCGCAATCAGTGAAATTGCAATACCACTAAACACAATCCACAAAGATGATTTTAATAAATTCTGCTTCTCTTGGGTATAAATCGCATAAGTAACCATTGTCCCTACGCCAAGTGAGAGCGAGAAAAATACCTGTCCCATAGCCTCGATAAATACACGCGGAGTAATTTTAGCAATATCAAAACTAAACAAAAACTCTGCACTTTGAGCAAACCCACTCATCGTGCAAGCATACACAAGCAGCCCAATAAAAATGATAAAAAGCAATGGCATAAAAACCACATTACACCGCTCTATGCCATCTTTTATCCCTCTTGCCACGATAAAAGCTGTAAATGCAAGCATCGCGCTAAAGCACACACTCTGAATCCAAAACGAATGCACGGCGAGGTCTTCAAATATTTCTTTTGCCTCCTGTGTGCTACTTGGATACGCACTAAAGCCAAGCCCTAAATAATAAAAAATCCAACCCAAAATAATGGCATAAAACGAGAGGATAAAAGGACCACCAATAACGGTAAATCCAAACCAGCCAAGACGCGGATTCTCTCTTGTGTTAGAATTTTTTGCCATAAGTGCTGAATAGCAATCAATCGCATTTTTACGCGCTGTATGCCCGATGAGCATTTCTACCACAAGCATCGCCACGCCAATGCTTAATGCTAAGATAAGATAAAGTGCCACAAATGCACCGCCGCCATTCTCTCCAGCCATATATGGAAATCTCCAAATATGCCCTAACCCAATACTACTGCCTAGTGCGGCAAGCACAAATCCAATTTTTGAAAAATTCATCACTAATCCTTACAATACTCTGTTAGCGCATTCTAAAACGCCTACTTTTCCATTAGTTATGTAAGCAAATGTATTTCCAAAATAACGCCTAAAATAATCAAAAACATAAATCGTGTGCTAGAATTATCACCTTTAGATTCTAAAAAGGATAAAAGAATGCGGAAAGTTGCATTAAATGGGCTTGGACGACTTGGTAGAAGTATCGTGCGTGAGGGGATTAAGCGTGGTGATGTCGAGTTTGTCGCACTGCACGATATTGCTAATGGAGAAATGCTCGCATACTTGCTAGAAAATGATTCTGTGCATAAACGCATATTTGAAAGTGTAACATTCACGCCAAAAGATAAGCATTATGGAATCTTAGAGTTTAAAGCAATTTCCCCTCATATACAAAATGTAGCAATTCCACTTTTTTGTAATATCCCGCGCGAGGAGCTTGATTTAAGCAATGCTGATGTGGTGGTGGAATCAAGCGGGAAATTTTTAGATTGCGCTTCGATGCAGACACATTTAGCAAAAGGAGTGAAAAAAGTCATTATCTCCGCACCCGCTATTGATGATACGCCCACATTTGTGCTAGGTGTGAATGATGAATGCTATAACAACGAACCAATTATCTCTAACGCTTCTTGCACGACAAACTGCCTCGCACCCATTGCTAAAATTTTAGATTCTGAATTTGGGATAGAATCTGGCGTGCTTAGCACCATTCACAGCTACACTTATGACCAAAACCTGCTTGATAACACACATAAAAGCGATAAACGGCGTGCGCGCACCGCAGCACTTAACATTATCCCCACAAGCACAGGCGCAGCAAAAGCCCTCTACAAAGTGCTCCCAAACCTCAAAGACAAATTACACGGGCATAGCTTGCGCGTGCCTGTGGCTGATGTCTCAATGGTGGATTTTAGCGTGAAGTTGCGCAAAAATCCAAGTGCTAAAGACATAAATGACGCGCTCAAAAACGCAAGCAAAAGCACTATGAAAAAAATCCTCCAAATTGATGAGAGATTCCGTGTAAGCAGTGATTTTATTGATAATCCGTATAGTGCCATTGTGGCGAGTGATTTGACTTTCACCCTGCCAAATGGACTTGCTAAAATAATGGCGTGGTATGACAATGAATGTGGCTATGCTAATAGAATCCTTGATATGGCAAAATTCATCGGTTAGATTCTAAAAATCGCACTATATAATAAAATTATTTCTCATTATTTAAGCTATATTTAATATTTAATGTGTTAGATTCCTGCCTTAAATTTTACACT
>CAKVEH010000190.1 GCA_934728205.1 uncultured Helicobacteraceae bacterium | reverse complement strand
AAACCGCTGTCCAAAAGGCATTAGCTCGGCAGATGATATTGCAAACTTGCGTGTAATGGCGGTGAAAAATGGACTTGATTCTGGTGTGGGACCAGACCACGCAATGGCATTTTACAAAGATTTGGTAGGTGGTTCTGGACGCCTTAATGAGATATATCTCTCTTTGCGCTCTGATGGAGTCTTTGGCTCAATGGGGAAAATGGATATAGCCTATAACTTAATGAAGTCTGGCAAAATGAATCCATTGCATATTTTTGGTGAAGACGAGATTGATGGGCACGCGGATTTAGTTAAGATGATACAAGCGGCGCAAAAAGCGCAAGAGACCGAATAAGGGAGGAAATTACTATGAAAGAATTTGCCTTTTTCCCTGGCTGTGTGCTATCACAAGCCGCAAAGGAATCAAAAATTTCACTAGAGGCGATTGCGCCACTTTTGGATTGGAAACTCAATGAAATAAAGGGTTGGAGTTGTTGTGGGGCTTCTCAAGCCCAAGACATTGACCCAATGGCAAGCCTTGTGGCTAATGCAAGAAATATCGCCTTAGCAGAAAAAATGAATATGCCAATGCTGACTACTTGTAGCACTTGTATGCTGACTTTAAGCCGTGCTAAAAATACGCTTGATAAAGGTGCAAAAGAGCATATTAACACATTTTTAGCTGAGGGAAATATGCAATATCAAGGAAGCACAAATGTTACAAGTTTGCTTTGGGAGCTGTATGATGATATTGATAGTCTTAAAGCAAAGGTGGTGAAGCCACTTACTAATCTTAAGGTTGCATTGTTTTATGGTTGTCATAGCATTCGTCCACAAAAAGAATTTAACAACAAAGAAAGCGCGACAAACCCTAAAAGTTTTGAGGTTGTGGCTAATGCACTTGGTGCTACTGCTGTGCCATTTACCAAGAGCGATTCCAAAGTGAGACGAAATCAAGTCCAAGAGTGCCTATTATCCACCTATCTCAACTTGTGGGATTGGCACTTGGGCTCAGTGCTAAAGATTTGGGGCTAGACTTAAACATTATCGATGCGACTAAAATAGCTGTATAGAGGCTATCATACTTCGCAAGCAAACCTTTAGATAATACTAGAGGTTTGCTATTGTGTATTCTTAGATTCTGCTTGTTTTAATTCCTTGAGTGTTACTAGAATGGCGGTGTTTTGCTCGATGACATTTTGGATTTGCCCACTTAATGAGTGGGTGAGTGTTTGGATTTTTTCATTGATGGAGCGCGTGAGGACTTTGGCTAAGTTATTGTGTAAAAACAATCGCTCTAAAAAAAGCTCAAAATACAGCGCATTATTGAGTAAATCGCGGATATTTTCCATTGTAGGCTCATAGAGTGCAAATTTATCAGGGTTGGTTTTGTGCGCCTCAATAGCGCGCTTAATCTTGCAATCAAGTTCTAAACACACGAGTTTTAGCGCATTTGGTGTGCTTTTTTGTAAAAGTTGGCTAAGCGAGTGTGTTTGGAGAAAAAATTGCGCGCAAATTTCTTGTAGGGCATTTTCATAAGAATGCAGGATAAATGTGCGTGTAAGAAAAAACTTTTGCATATTTTTAGGCAGAGCAAGGAGGAGATTCTCAAATGTCTGCGGGTGAGAATCTGTGGCTAAATCATTTGTAGATTGGTTTGGGAGTGTATAGATTTGCAGGCTTTTAGATTCAAAATCTTCTAGTAATTCTTTTGGCGGTTTTAGGCTTTCTAAAAATTCTTTACCAAAATTTTTTATCTCACTTGCAAGTTTGTTGATTGCTAAAATATGCTCGCTATCTTCACGCGCAATAGCACTAAGTAGAGAATCAAGTGGCAAAATGCTTGTTTGTTTATCGTAGTTTTGCATTTTGCTAAAGCCAAGAGAGGATTTTTGCTTGCGCGATAGGGTGATGTTTTCGCGTTTTAGCGAGCTAAAGATATATTGAGTGAGGTCGCTAAAATGAGAATCGAGCGTATTAAAGAGATTTTGGCATTTTTCATTGAGTGTGTTGTCTTTGGTTAAGTGCAATGCGTATTGCTTGAGCGTGTCTTGCAGGGCATAAAGTCTTTTATTGCAACTATGTGTGCGTTTGTAGTGCTTGATGATAAGTGCGCGCAGTGCGTGGTGTGCCTTATTTGTCTTGCTTGTATCTTTTTGTGCTAGCAAGTGGTCGTTGATAAAGCAAAGCACGGCGTTAATATTTGAAGATTTCAAACG
>CAKVEH010000189.1 GCA_934728205.1 uncultured Helicobacteraceae bacterium | reverse complement strand
GATGAAAAATGTTACACCGCCACCTTACATCATAAAAATCCTTAAAAGTATAAAAACACACAAATTCACTTACCTGCTCACTTCAAAACTCTCAAAAAACACCATTATCAAAATATTTGTTGTGTTTATTAGTATAAATGTCGTGTGGTATTTCTTTTTGACATTTTTCGCACTAGATTCTCAACTAAAAGACACACAACACAATCAAACAAAAGACCCATTTGAAGCACAATACAGCAAAATGCTTCTTGATAGAAATGGCGCGCTTTTAAGTGTATTTTTAAACAAAGAAGAGCAATGGCGTTTAAAAGCTACAATTCCCGTGCCAGATAAGCTCAAAACTGCTGTGCTAGAATACGAAGACAAACGCTTTTATTCGCATTTTGGCATTGATATTTTAGCGATTGCTCGCACGATTAAAAACAACCTCACTCAAAGCAATCGCGCTGGAGCAAGCACTATCACAATGCAAGTTAGCAAGTTTTTAAATGCAAAAAATGAGCGAAGCTATAAAAATAAAATTGATGAAATGATTTACGCATTGCGACTTGAAAGCCTCTATAGCAAAGATGAAATCCTCACAATGTATCTTAACAACGCCTCGTATGGGCGCAATATTATTGGTTTTAGTGGAGCGTTATTGCTCTATTTTGGCTTACAAAATCCAAATGAACTCACTTGGGCGCAAGCCACATTGCTTGCCGTGCTTCCAAATGCACCGGGCTTAATCAACCCAGAAAAAAACAAAGATATTTTACTCCAAAAGCGTAATGCCCTACTCACTCGCCTCCACCAAAATGGATACTTTGATGATGATGTGCTAAAGCTAGCGAGTCAAGAGCCATTGCCTAAAAAACTTATCACACATAAAAATCTTGCCCCGCACTTAGCTCTGCGTCTTATAAAGACACAAAAAAACTCCACTCCATTTATCAAAAGCAGCATTGACAAAAACATTCAAGCCCGCTTTGAACAACTTATCAAATCTTATTCGCAGATTCTCCAAAAAGATGGCATTGCTAATGCAAGCGCGCTTTTAATCGATACCAAAAGCAGAGAAGTCATCGCATACATTGGCTCTCAAGATTTTTTAGATATTTCAAATTATGGACAAATTGATGGCATTACCGCCAAACGCTCTCCGGGCTCACTATTAAAGCCCCTACTTTATGGACTTGGCATCGATGAGGGACTTATTTCCCCATATTCTAAACTCGTTGATGTGCCACTTTTTTTTGGTGCATTTGCCCCACAAAATGCCAACAAAAAATACTATGGACTTATCACCGCACAAACTGCGCTTGCAAGGTCGCTTAATGTGCCTTTTGTCAAACTTTTGCAAGAATATGGCTATGAAAAATTCTTTTTTACCCTTAAAGATATTTTACATTTCAAAGATAGCAATTATGCACGCTATGGGCTTTCTCTCATACTTGGCACAAAGGAACTAAGCGTAGAAGACATAGGCAAAATTTTTACAGGCTTTGGTAATTATGGAGTGTTTGCAAACTTGCGCCATGACACACAAAAGCCCTGCCAAAAAGATTCTATTCAACACCAAACCACACAAAATTCCACCGAGCCACCTTGCTATGAAGTGCAAGAAAAACGATTTTTATCTGCTGGAGCGGCGTATCTCACGCTACGAGCAATGCAAAAATTAGAGCGCGCTGGATTAGAGAATCTCCATAAAGATAAAAAAATATTTTCTTGGAAAAGTGGGACAAGCTATGGGAGAAAGGATGCTTGGGCGGCTGGGACTTCTCCTAAATACACGCTTGTGGTATGGGTTGGAAACTTCACAGGAGAAGCAAACCCAAAAATTTTTGGCGTGAAAACCGCTGGAAGTTTGCTCTTTGAGCTTTTAGGCGAACTTGATGGATTAGATTCTCACTTCGCTCAGCAAGACATCAAAACCATTGCGCTAGATTCCCCTACGGGGTATCGTTTGAGTGAGGAATTTGCAAATCTTGGCATTACTCAAATCACCGCGCCATATCCACAAAATGCCTTGCCCCTGCGCACCTCACCATTTCTTAAAGCCTTATGGGTTGATAAAGATTCTAAAAAAGAGTTAAACTCGCTTGATGATGGCTTTGAAAATGCTAAGCAAGTAGTGCGTTTAGAGTTGCCAACAGCGGTGCTTAATTATTACAGCATTCAAAACATTGATATTAACTCCCACCTTTTACACACTTACAAGAAAAATAAAGTTCTTAAAATCCTCTATCCAAGCAATGGA
>CAKVEH010000188.1 GCA_934728205.1 uncultured Helicobacteraceae bacterium | reverse complement strand
GCCCACTAAAATTGCCATAGCGATTCTAGGGAGACGAGTCTCAAGCAAAATAAGAGAATCCACCTCATCACTTGAAGCAAACAACGCATCATAAGTGCGAGAAATATCCCACAAGACACCATCAACGCCAAGTGCCATTGCCACACCGATTGCTATGATATACAACACGAACATTACAAGCGCAATAAGCACAACTTTGCGCGTTTTTGATTGTTTTAGATTCATTGTTACGACTTTTAAATATAGAATACCCTATAAAAATAAGAGATAAAATTATTCACTAAATTTTCTTAAAAATTACTGAAATGCAATGCAATTTTGTATAAAATTATAAATAGAATGTTTATCATTGTTATGTATTATTGCATTTAATTTTTAAGTTAAGGGCTTATTGTTATGTCAGCTACTCAACCTTTGGATAAGACTTCACGCCATACAGAATCTCACCAATACATTTGCGTGCAAAATCTGCATTTCTTTTATGGCAAAAAGCATATTTTGCAAGATATTAGTTTGAGTATCAATGTCGGGGAATTTGTAGGGATTTTAGGTCCTAATGGTTCTGGGAAAAGCACGCTTATCAAAAATATGCTAGGATTTATAAATCCTAGCAGTGGGCAAATTAAAGTGTTTGACAAGCCACTACAAAACTATGATATTAAATCCCTCTCAAACCTTATAGGCTTCGTTCCGCAACGCTCTGCAATCAATGCTCCATTGCTGGTAAAAGATTTTTTGCTTATGGGGCGATATAGCGCGCTTAAATCCGCATTTAGCGATTATAGCGATGAGGATAAGGCGCAGGTGGAACAAATAGCGCGTGAATTAGACATTGCGCAGTTTTTAGAGAGAAATATTTTAAGCCTTAGTGGCGGGGAATTCCAGCGCACACTTCTCGCACGCGCCCTGCTTAAAAACCCCAAGATTCTTATACTTGATGAGCCCACAAGCGCGCTTGATATGAATTATGCCATAGAATTACTTAGAATTTGTGAGAATCTCCTCGCGCAAAATATTGCGATTATAGCGGTTTTACACGATTTTAATCTCGCTTCGCTTTTTTGTCAAAGACTTATTTTGCTAAAAGATGGCAAAATTTATGCCAAAGGCACTCCAAAAGAGTTATTTACCCAAGAGATTCTAAAAGAAGTGTATGGATTTTCTTGCAAAATAATGTATGAAAAAAACAAACCCTTTGTCCTGCCAATGTGAGATGATAATCTTATAAACAAGGAGTATCAAATGTATCAAAGACTTTTTTTACCTGCGCTTATCGTGCTTATGACCTTTCATATATCACCAGCCCAGCCAAGCGCACCAAACAATGAGAATCAGCAAAGTTTTGGGCTTGATTATCGCTTAGATTCTAAGGCAAAAGAAAATCGCCTTGTAGTGCTTGACCCTGCGATAATAGAGATTATCTATATGCTTGGCGAGCAACGCACCATTAAAGCAATCGCGAGCTTGCAACACTCGCATATCTACCCAGAAGACCAAACCAAAAAACTCCCAAGTGTGGGGACATTTTCTAATCCATCGATTGAGAAAATCATCGCCACCAAACCAACTTTGGTTATCTTAAGCCTTTACTCACTAGGTTTGCGCGAAAAATTAGAGAATCTAGGCATTAAAACTGCCTATTTTGAAGCAAATCGACTTGATGAAATGTTTGATAATATCCAAAACCTTGCAAAAATGCTCGGCGTGGAATCTAAGGGCAAACAACTAACCCAAAAAACGCGCGAGCAAATAGAGGAGTTAAAAAGCAACCCTATTGGCAAAAGCGCGATATTTTTATATTCAGGGAATCCGCTAATGGGCTTTAATGACAATTCAATGGTTGCAGATATTATGCGCATTGTAGGGTTGGAGAATAAAACTATCGCCACAAAGATTCCAAGACCTATCATCTCAAATGAATTTTTACTCAAAGCAAATCCTGATATGCTTATTTTTGATTTGCAAATCACAGACAAAGAAATGCTTATCGCACAAAATCCTACATTAAAAAATCTTAAAGCCTACAAAAACAATCAAATCTATGCGTGCAACCCAAAAGTGCATACACTATTACGCGCAAGCCCCACGATTGTAGAGAGAATAAAGCAATTTAAACAGCATTTACAACAATAACGCCTTATTCAACCAATAAGGCTTATATATATATTCTAAAATAATAAAATTATTTCTCATTATTTAAGCTATATTTAATATTTAATGTGTTAGATTCCTGCCTTAAATTTTACACTT
>CAKVEH010000187.1 GCA_934728205.1 uncultured Helicobacteraceae bacterium | reverse complement strand
ACGCCAACAACAAGTTTGCTTACTGCTAAATCATAAACTTCCTCGCTCTCCAAAAATTCGTTTTTATCCGTGCTTGCAAGCAATGCGATTTTTTCGTCATTATCGCTTGTAGATTCGTTAATAAAATCCAAAAAATCCTCCAAAATAATGTCGTTGATATTCCACGCCTTTATCAAAATTTTCTCATCTTGCGCAGTTTTTGGCGCAATATGATTATTTTCATCTACCAAAAACACCACTTTTTCTTTTGATTCTCTCATTGTTCTTGTAATTTCCATTTTGACTCTTTTAAGTTTTAAAAATCTCATCTTGTGGCAACAATTCATATCCCCTATCTGTAAGCATACTAGGCAACTCCTTTGTCGGCGGAAACTCCTCCATTATTTCTACTTGCAAGTTTTTTAGCACTTCATCGCCTAGTGTGTCTGCAAATTTCCCGCGCAACGCCTTTTCATACCATTCAACCAAATGCGATTCTGTGATGATGCTAGTGATTTTACTTGCATAGCCTATTTGGGATAAAAGCGAGGCGATAATGTCTCTCTCCGCGTCTTTGCAAACGATGACAACTTTATCACTTCGCACACCTTGAGCGATATTTTGCGCCATTTGCACTTCAAAGGCTTAAATGCTTGATTTGCACCGCCACACCAAAATTTGCATACATATCAAGTCCTCTGTCCGCCGCATTTGTAACACCCACGCGATAAAAATGTGCTTTTTGCGTGGCACTAAAATTTGTCCTGTCGATTCCTATCACAGATTTTGCAAAGTCTTCAAATTCGCGTAATATCTGGGCTTTTTGCGGATTTATACTTAAAGTGATTTCTAACTCTAGGGATTTAGTTATGCTTTCAAAGAGCGCATAGACAATGATTTCATAGATTTTATCAATACTTCGCTTTAGTCCTGATTCGCTCCAAAATAAATCAATAAATTCTTTGACTTGAAATGTCGCTTTATCTGCATTTATGCTGTAAGAAAGCGCGTTTTTAAGCTGGGTATATTTGCTTAGAAATTGATTGTAAATATATGCTTCTATGATTCCATTATGTGCTTTATTATGGATTCCTAGCGAGACAAGCAAACGCGGTGGAATGGCATTAAACAAATCATCTTGGAATTTTGCCGAACTTGTGGATACTCTGCCCAAAAGTGCGATACACATTTCATCTCTCCACACCTTGCTTTTGTTGCGATAAGTTTCTAATTGCGCTAAATCAATATCCCCAAAGATTCTATCCCTATGCAAAATTTCAGCGATTTGTATGGGTTTATATAGGTGAATGCGAGATTTTTTGATTACAGCATCAAGTGCGGATTTTGCTTCTTGTAAATCGTTTTGCAAGTTGTTTGCCATTACACTGCCTTAATTCTCGCTTCTTGCGTGGCGTTGTGATTTGAATTTTGCAACGCCTTTAGCATTTCTTTTGCCACTGCTTCTATCACAGGCACAGCCACGCTATTACCGATTTGCTTTTTAAACGCGCTATAAGGGACGACAATTTTATAGGATTCTGGGAATCCTTGCAATCGTAGCATTTCCCTCTCACTAAGTCTACGCTCATTATTGACAAGCAAGTAATTCGCACTTGCCCCCGCTCGCAACGCACAAGAGAAATGATGGGGCGTTACGCTACCACCGACATTTTCGTGCGTGATATATGGCTTTGGGATTTCTGTTTTCATTCGTGCTATGCGCGATTTTTTGATTGCCTCTCGGACGAAATATTTTTTATCCACGCTAGATTCTAGAATCTCACTTAAAGATTTTGCTCTTTTATGTCCGCCACCAAGCGCGTAAATCCCGCTAGGAAAGTCAAAATCTAGCTTCTCTCTAAAGCCACAAATGATAATTCTCTCGCGCTTTTGAGGCAATCCAAAATCAAGCGCGTTTAGCACTGCAAAATGAGTAAAATAGCCCAAATTTTCTAAATGTTCTAAAATAATCCTAAAAGTCCTACCTTTATTGTGTGCAGTGAGATTTCGCACATTCTCTAGCATAAATGCGCGTGGTTTTTTCTCTCGCAAAATCCGCTCAATCTCAAAAAATAGCGTTCCTTGTGTCTCGTGCCTAAAACCCTCTTTATCCCCGATAATGCTAAAAGGCTGACAAGGAAACCCCGCGCACAAAATATCAAAAGTCGGAATCTCGCTTGAAGCAATTTGGGTAATATCTCCGCGTGGAATCTCTCCAAAATTCGCCTCATAGCTTTTTTGGGCGTCTTTATCCCACTCGCTTGAAAACACGCATTTACAC
>CAKVEH010000186.1 GCA_934728205.1 uncultured Helicobacteraceae bacterium | reverse complement strand
TATTAAAGCATTTAGATTCTGTTAAAATCCAAGTGCTTTAAGGTTTTGTCCGCCGAGTATGTGAAAATGCAAGTATGGCACTTCTTGGTTAGCGTCTTCGCCGATGTTGGTTAGGACTCTATATCCTGTCTTATCAAGTCCCACAGCTTGTGCCACTTCTTTTGTAAATTCACACAAACCCTTTAAAACCTCTGGGCTAGCACTTTGCAAGTCTTTCACACACACTTTAGGGATTGCTAATATATGCACCCTCGCCTTAGGCGCAATGTCATAAAACGCCAAATAGTCATCATTTTCTAAAACTTTGTTGCATTGGGCTTTTCCAGCTACGATTTTTTCAAATATATTCATACGCAATCCTTTGTTATTTTATAGAGAATCTAAAAGCAATAATCGCACCATAAGTAAATTATTTTAGGATTTTGGGCGAAAAGCTTTGATAACTTCCTCATTTGCTACAATGTAACCACCACCGATTAAATCCACACAATATGGAATCGCGGGAAACACAGCCTCCAAGCACTCCCTAATGCTTTTTGGTTTGCCCGGTAGATTGAGGATTAAGCTTTTGCCATAGATTCCAGCACTTTGCCTTGATAAAATCGCCGTTGGGACATATTTGAGGCTTACTTGGCGCATTAGCTCGCCAAATCCGGGCAGCATTTTTTCACACACACTTTGGGTTACTTCTGGGATTATATCGCGTGGAGCTGGACCTGTGCCTCCTGTGGTAACGACCAAATCACAACGAGATTCACACATTTGGCGCATTGCTTCTTGCAATGGCGCAAAATCATCACTTATAATCCTGTAATCAAACTCACAAGGATTTTTAATAAACTCACTTAGCACTTCTTTAATCGCTATGCCAGAAATATCCTCGTATTCGCCTTTAAACGCTCTATCCGAAGAGACTAAAATGCCGATTTTTATGGGTTGTGGGGTATCCATTACTTCTCCTTAATGCCAAGCTGTTATATTGTATTGTAGAGAGTAATTTTTAATATGAGGTATATAAGAGGGTTATAAAACAAGCAAGCTAGAGTATCTAACTTGCTTGCTGAGTTTTAAGGTTATTTTTTGATTTCTTTAGCGTATAAAGAAAGTCTTTCTTGGGCTTTCTTTTGCTTAAATACACTCTCATTAACCTTATCTGCATTCGTGGCTTTGCCAACTTGAATGATTCCAACCATACCCATCGCTGTGTGAGGAGTGCATTCATACACATATACGCCCTCTTTGCTTAGGGTGATGGTGAATTTGTCGCCTTTTTTCATTGTCGCGCCGGGAGATTTAAAATCTTGCGCTCCTGCAGGGATAAGCACACTTTTTACATTATGTGTTGGGTCGGTGGCTACAAAAGTGATTGTATCGCCGGGTTGTGCATACACAAAGCCCGGCTCAAATACCTGTGCTCCATCTTTGCCTTTGTTAAGCAATTCTACTATATGTTCCGCGCTAAAAAGCGAACTAAAGCCAATCAAAAGTGTCATCAAAACAGCTTTTTTCATTTTCTGTCCTTTGTAAGTGAAAAACATGCTATTTATGATAGCAATTACTACAATCTTACAATATTTTTATTAAAAAATCGTATATTTTATGTATAAAAAGTTGTAAAAAATCATTTTAGTAATTTTTGCCATTATTTATGCAATTTAAATAAACACAATATTTTGCATAGCAAGCACTTTAGCGATTATATGGATTGTAAGATTGTGGAGAGAAAATATTCTGTGTTAAGGTTGAGAGATTTTTCTACTAGCTTTGTGTTGCCGTGTGGGACGAATTTATCATCAATCTCAAAACTTTTAAGTGGTGTTTGTAAATTTGCCTTTGCCATAGATTCTAAAATCGCACTTCCCACTCCACCTAAATAATAACTATCACTAAATACAAAAGCCTTTTTATGTGTGCGCAAGAGATTGTGGAGTAAGTGCTCATCAAGCGGTTTAACAAATCGCAAATCAAGTAGAGTTGGATTATATCCCTTTTGTTTTAGTGCCTTATAGGTTTCATTTGCCCTGCCTACACCATTCCCATAGCCTATAAGCAAAATATCCTCGCCTTGCTTTAGAATCTCTGCCTTGCCAAGTATAAACTCACTTGGCTTGTAATCTCCATCGCTAAGCACAAAGTTTCCGCGTGGGTAGCGGAATGCACTTGGTGCAAAATCACAAGACACAGCGAACTTTACCGCTTCACGCAAGGTGTCATTATCACGAGGAGCAAAAAGCACCATATTTGGCACTATACGCAAATATGCAATATCAAGCAGTCCTTGATGAGTTTCACC
>CAKVEH010000185.1 GCA_934728205.1 uncultured Helicobacteraceae bacterium | reverse complement strand
CCTGCTTTTGTCCTGCGTTTCAACACCCAAAATCTCCAAAGCCTTGTTTATGGTGTTGTAAGTCTTGCCTGTGCCCGGCGGTCCATAAAGGATTTGATTAAGTGGCGGGGTTTTGCTAATCGCATTGTTTGGTTCTATCGGTGTCATAGTTTCTCCTTTTGGTTTAATATTATTTTGTGTTATTTGTGGCAACATACCCTCATATCCCTTTGGCACAGCATAGATTTTGCAATTTTTATATTTATATCTAATCGGTTCGCCATCTATATAGGTATTGCTAACAAAAATATAAGGAGAAATAGTCCAATCCTCTTGTCTGCTATTTACAATTCTATCAGCCATAAATTCACCATTGTTTTTAAATATGCGTATTACAAGTCCTTTGTTTGTATTGTCTGCAAACACTGCCTTTTTAAATTCTATTTCGTTGTTTGGGAACAGAAAATATTCATTGTTACTTTCATCTCGTTGATGCTTTATATCCCATTTGCTTAAATCCATTTTTCACTCCTTTTTGTGTTTTGTAGCTCTACAAAAGTATTTAGCGTGAGAATCTTGTCAATGAGATTCTCTACTTCGCCACAAGCACGGAGATTGGAGATGAATTCACAAAGCTATTTTGATGAGAGCTAAAGATTCTATATAGGAGAGAAGATTCACTTTCGCCGATGACAAGTAGGTCGTATTGCTCGGCTATTTCGAGCACGACATCGATTGGATTGCCTGTGCGTAAGAGTGTCTTGCACGATATACCCTCTTGTTTGAATACATTTTCAAATTCATTGATAATCTCGTGAGAATGCTCTTGCTCGATATTTTCAATCATTTCATAATCCACGATACCACTTTGGGCATACATTACGATGTCTTGGCTCGCGTGTAGAAGCGTGAGCTCAATGTCCTCTCGCTTGCCAAAGAGCTTAATGATAGTGCCGATAGCTTTTCTGCATTCTTGTGTATCACTCACCCCAAATAAAATTTTTGTCATTTGTTACCTCCTTAAATCATTGATAAAGTTGCACGATTCCTCAAATTCACTCTCAAAGGCAATACAAGCAAGGGTATCATTTGCTTGGATTGTATCATATTCCTCATTAAGAATCGCCAGCGCATTATTTTTCCATACATTTATAAGCGCGCTGGAGCCAAATTTGCCTTTATTAAAAATATCAAATTTGCCATTTTCTAAACGCCCTAAAATGATTTTTTGCACTCCATTTGCAAGCGAAGCTTGAGAATCTGCGTTCGCGTATTGTGCCTTTATGAAGCATAATCTCGCCCCGCTAAGGAATTCTAAAATACTGAGAATTATGGTGTAAAAATGTAACAACGAAGCGAGCGGGTTACCCGGCAACATTATAAATATGCTTTTGTTTAAAATCGCTATGCTTAAATGTTTGCCCGGCTTGACATTCACTCCGTCAAAGAGAAAATCCGCACCAAGCTCACTTAAAGTTGATTTGAGTAAATCCGCATCGCCTACACTTGCTCCGCCTGTGGTAATGACTACATTGTATCGATTAAGATTTCGCAATTTAGATAGAAGTGTGGATTTATCATCGGGCAAGATTCCCAAATATTGTGCATTGTGATGATAGCGAGAAAGGATAGAATCCAAGCTAATCGCATTTGTATTGTAAATTTGATGAGGAAGTGCCTTTGTCCCGGGCTCTATGACTTCATCACCACTTGAAAAGAGCGCGATAGATAATCTTTTACACACTCTAATCGTGCGCAATCCTTGCGAAGCAAGCAATCCTAAATCAAGTGGCTTTAATCTCGTATAGCGTGGCAAAATCACAGAATCTAGAGCGATTTCTTCGCCTTGCAATCGAATGTGTTGGTTTGGGAGAATGTCTTGTGGTAGGGCGATATGCGTAGATTCTTTGGATTGTGTGATTTGGACATTTTCGATTGGGACTATCGCCTGTGTGCCAGCTGGCACGGGCGAGCCTGTCATTACCTTTTGACACATTCCGTCTTGGAGTGTTATATCCTGCGCGCTTTCTCCTGCTAGTGTGCATCCCTGCAAGGTAGCAACGCGACCGCTATCAGCCAAACGCACAGCATAGCCGTCCATTGCAGAGTTATCAAAAGGCGGGAGAGCACGGGAGGCGATAATATCATCAGCTAAAATCCGCCCACGCGCCTCAAATATATCAACCTCCTCGCAATTTGTGCGAGAATCCTGTGCGATAAAGGCACACTCGTCCCATATAAGCGCAAAAACTTCATCGATGTTTAAATTTTTACGCATTTTGCTCCTTTAGAGTGGCATTAGATTCTATTGTTATGCAGTGGCAAAGTTTGGATTATTG
>CAKVEH010000184.1 GCA_934728205.1 uncultured Helicobacteraceae bacterium | reverse complement strand
ATTTTGAGAATTTTTGGAATCTGTGCGCGAAATTTTTACATAAAATTTACTTGGTAAATGATTTTTATAAAAAAAAACACTATAATGAGCGTGTATCCTATGGATAACCCACTAAGACATAGGATACCTGTGAGTTGTCATCACTGAACTTGTTGCGCCGAGCAATAGAAAAAACTTTTTCGTAACCTCCTTTCGTAAAAATAAAACTAATGCAACCGAAAAACAAAAGAAAATATCCAAAGTATTTGGCACAACAAGGACAACTCACAGAAACTTGCCTTACAAAAACATTGAAATAAGATTGGGGATATTTAACTTTATTTATGAAAACTATAATTTTCAAATTACTAATACATTTGGTGAAGTGCATATCATTGGTGATTCACCCAAAGATACACATTGGTGGGAGGGATTTTAGTGTTTTAGATTCTTAGTGGCGAGAGAAAATACAAAATAACAAAAAATAGACCACATTGCATTAGCACAAAGTTTTACGCAAAAACTCTATACATTGTTCTAATGCCATTTTGCGATGCGAGAGAGAATCTTTGTTAGTTATTTGGGCGAGCGTTTGTGTATAACCATCAGGGATAAAGATTGGGTCATAACCAAACCCCTTGTCGCCAGATTTTTGCGTTACCACCCTACCCTTTAAAATCCCATCAAAGTGCTCGCATAATGGATTTTTTGTTTTATTTAATTTACCAAAAAGACACATATTTGCCACAAAGGTGGCATTTGAAGATTCCAACCCCCTTAAGCCCAACTCATAAACTACCCGCTCTACATTGATAGAATCTGTGTTTAGCGTGCGTGGAAGATTGGCTTGATAGCGCACCCAAGTATCTCTATTATCATCGTCAAAGTGCTGTGAGCCACCACAGGCAAAATTATGGATGTTTATGTCTTTAAACCTCGCACTATATACGCTAGGCGCACCATTTAACGCCTCTATACAAAGTCCGCTGTCTTCACTTAGCACTAAGAAGTTTTTAGTGCTATTTTTATTGCTAAAATACTCATTTAACGCTTTATATATCGCTTTTGCTTTGATTTTGGCATTCTGTGCGAAAGTGCTTCCGTTTTCAACGATTTCAAAAGGCTCTATAAAATCACTAAAACTCACAATCTCAATGCCCTTTATCTCATAATGTGAAAAAATATTGTTGATTTCAATGCGCTTATGAACATTTGAAGTGGCTAAAATGATATACATAAGTATCCTTAAGCTAAGTGTCTTTGAGAATCTGGTGTCCTCGGCGGGATTTGAACCCACGACCTCTCGATTAGGAATCGAACGCTCTATCCAGCTGAGCTACAAGGACAAATCACTTAGAATGCAGATTCTACTTACATTTTTCACACAAATCAATATTTTTTTGCCTTTTTGCATTAAAATACTGCTTAAATAAAAATACAAAAAGGCAATCTAAAAACAAAAAAGGATAAATATGAGTCTAAAAGTAGCGATAAATGGCACAGGGCGCATTGGGCTTTGCTCCGCGAGAATCATTGGGAATCGAGATGACATAGAACTTGTAGCGATAAATACCACTGCTGATATTGACACACTTTTACACTTGTTGCGCTATGATTCTGTGCACGGGCGATATGAAGCACATAAAGTCGATGATAGCACACTTTGCATTGGCAAATCTAAGCGTGTAAAGATTCTAAGCGACAGAGACCCAAGTAAGCTTGATTTTAGTGCGTTTGGGGCGCAAGCTGTGGTTGAATGCACAGGCAAATTTAATGCGCTTGATAAGGCAAGCGTGCATTTACGCGATACAATCAAGCGTGTCATCATCTCTGCCCCAGCGCAAAATACCCCGACTTTTGTCTATGGAGTAAATGAGCAAAATTATAATGGCGAAGCAGTTATTTCTAATGCTTCTTGCACGACAAATTGCCTCGCGCCTATCGCTAAGGTTTTACACGAAAATTTTGGCATACAATCTGCGCAAATGACAACTATTCACAGCTATACCAATGACCAAAATCTCCTTGATGTGAAGCATAAAGATTGGCGTAGAGCGCGAGCGGCAAATCTTAGTATGATTCCCACTTCTACGGGAGCGGCAAAGGCAATTTCACTCGTTATCCCAGAGCTTGAGGGGCGATTTAATGGTTATGCTTTGCGCGTGCCTACACCCGATGTCAGTCTTGTGGATTTAAGTGTGAATCTTAGCAAATCTACAAACAAAGAGCAAATCAATGCACTTTTTAGAGACGCAGCAAAGGCGCGTCCAGATATTTTTTATGTCGATAATGAGCAATGTGTATCAAGTGATTTTATCAGCACAAGTGGCAGTCCTGCGATCTGGGCTATCTGA
>CAKVEH010000183.1 GCA_934728205.1 uncultured Helicobacteraceae bacterium | reverse complement strand
AAGCGGGGCAGGCGGTGCAGCAATTACGCTGGAACTCAACCAATACAGGTCCGGGCTATGGTGTGGTAGGTGGATATAAGCATTTCTTTAATCCATTTTTTGGATTTAGATTGTATGGAAGCTTTTATTACAATACCTTTAGCTTTCAAGGTCGCTCAGCGGATTATGGTGCGAATGGTAAATTAGATGGTGGTAAGTCATCTTTGTATCAGTTCAACCTTACAGGGAATGCCGATGCACTGCTAAATTTTATCGCAGGAGAGAGATTTAATCTTGGCATATTTGGTGGTATTGGCCTAGGCTTTCAGTATTGGAAAAGCAATAGATTAGATAAAATCTATGACCTTCACCAAGCATTCATCAACCAAAATCGAAAATTTGACCGACAAGAGGATAGACGCTTTGGGTTGGCACTAAATTGGAATGCAGGCGTGCGAATGAATTTCTTCAAAGTAAATTCTTTGGAAATCGGTGCTGTGATTCCTATGTTTGATACAACGATTCTAGATTTCAAAGGAGATTGGTTTGGACTAGGAGCAAAAGCAAAAGTCGAGCACAAAATGAATGCGCGTCAAAGTTATAATGCCTATGTGCGCTATACACTTGCATTTTAATCCGCTGACACTTTTTGGGGCTTACAGCCCCTCAACTTCAATATCCCTCGCTTCATTTTCACGCAACGCGATATGCACACCATTAGCAAACACACAAAGACTAGATTTGCTTAAAGTATGATTGCATAGGCTCATTTCTACGCCATTGTAGATTCCCATTGAGAGGAGTCGTTCTTTTAGCGCGTTATCACAAGTTTTAAGCCCCACTACCTTACATTTGGTGTCTTTTTTGCATTCATAGAGATTCATAATTATATCCTTTAGCCAAAGTAAAAATTACACGCATTATAGTGTAATAAATATAAGAAAGTCTAAAAATATAAGAAATTTTCTTAATTTTGTTATAATGCAGGGCAAAATGAAAATATACTTTGAATTTTTATGGAGAATTATGCAATGACAAAGGCACTAAGCGGACTTTCACATAGAATCTTAGATACACGCCAAAGCGACTTTAGGGTGAAGTTTGATGAAATTTTAGCGCGCGGGAATATGGATTTAGACAATGCTATGGGCATTGTGCAAGGCATTTTGCAAGAGATTAAGCAAGAGGGAATCTCCGCGCTCTTGCGCCATATCAAGCGATTTGATAATTGGAATCCAAAGGATTTTAGCGACATTATGATTTCAAAAGCGCAGTGTGAGCGTGCGTATAATGCGCTAGATTCCCAAACTAAGCAATCTTTGCATATCGCGTATGAGCGTATTTTCGCCTTTCATAGTAAGCAAAAGGAAAAAACTTGGCTTGATATGGAATCAAATGGCAATATTTTGGGACAAAAAGTAACACCACTTGAGCGCGCAGGACTCTATATACCCGGTGGCAAGGCAGCGTATCCTAGCTCACTGCTAATGAATGCGATTCCAGCGATTGTCGCGGGTGTGAAAGAAATCATCGTCTGCACACCCACTCCACACAATGAGCCAAATGAACTCTTGCTTGCAAGCTTGCATTTGTGTGGAATCACACAAGCATATAAAGTCGGCGGTGCGAGTGCCATTGGACTTATGGCGTATGGGTGTAGTGAGTGTAAAAAAGTCGATGTTATCACAGGACCGGGCAATATCTTTGTCGCAACGGCAAAAAAGCTCGTCTTTGGCGATGTGCAAATCGATATGATAGCTGGACCTAGCGAAATTGGCATTATCGCAAGTAGCGGGGCAAATGTGGAATATATCGCGTGGGATTTACTCTCGCAAGCTGAGCACGATGAGCTTGCAAGCGCGATTCTCATTAGTGATGATAGGGCATTGATTGAATCTGTGATTAGTCATATACAAGATATTTTACCTACGCTTAAGCGCGCACAAATCACGCAAAAAAGCATCCAAAATCGCTCTGTATTTATCCATACGCAAAATTTAGAGCAAAGCGTGGAGTTAATGAACGAAATCGCACCCGAGCATTTAGAAGTGCTTGTAAGCGAGCCTTTTTCTTTACTACCACGCATTAGTAATGCGGGGGCAATCTTTTTAGGGCAATATGCAAGCGAGCCTATTGGTGATTATCTCGCTGGACCTAATCACACTCTACCAACGGGAGGAAGTGCGAGATTTTTTTCCCCGCTTGGAGTGGAGCATTTTATGAAAAAAAGCTCAATTATTTACTTTAGCAAAGAAGCGATGAAAGAGCTTGGTGAGCCTTGTGCTAATCTAGCCGATATTGAGGGATTAGAAGCACATAAAAATGCAGTGTTAAGCCGAGTGAGAGATTTAAAACATAA
>CAKVEH010000182.1 GCA_934728205.1 uncultured Helicobacteraceae bacterium | reverse complement strand
AATCTATTGAAATCTTGCCCGGTGGTGGCTCTGTGGTCTATGGTAGTGGCACGCGTGGTGGAGTGGTCAATATCGTAACCAAAAAATCTCCCCAAGATTTTGTTAAGACTTCTTTATCAGGCGGGGTGTTTTCTCATCATTCATTGCCTAGCAATACAAAGGCGAGTGTGGGTGGAGGATATAACTTTAGCAATAGATTCTATCTTGGAGCAAATGCGAGCTACTCATACAAAAATGGCTTACGCAAAGGGGAATACACCAAAGCCGCTTATGCTGCATTACAGGGAATCTATGAGATTACCCAAAATTCAAAAGTTGATATAAATGCAAGTTACACAAAATCTCATCAACTCTCTTTAGGATATAACAACAAACTTAACGCTGATGGAAGTGAAAAATCTCTTTCTCAATTAAAATTCGAGCGATATGCACTACCAGATTCTCAATCTTTAAATGGTCCAGCACAGCAGGATTTAGCACAAGCAAGCATCAAATACAATGCAAGTTTAAGCGAAAAGACAAATTTTGAAGCGTTGGGATTCTATGCGTTTAGTGATTTTTTCTACTCATATAAAAATGATGAAGATGTAGAAAGTGGCGATAGCACAGGCAATATCACAGGCACAAACAAAAACCACAATACAGGACTAAATCTACGATTAAAATATAAGGGCGATATACACACTTGGCTTTTTGGGATTGACAACACTTATGAGGTAAGCGAAGCGGTGAGTGCAAGCTATGATAAACGCAATGGTGCTAAATATGCGCTGGGAATCTATGCACTAGATTCTATCAACAAAGGCAAATTTGGGCTTATAGCTGGCGTGCGAGGCGAGTTGCTTTATTATGACATCAATAGATTAGTTAATGTGGGGCGACCACAAGCGCATATTTTGGTGAGGGATTATAGAAAATCTATAAAGAGTAACTATTCCGCAGAAATTAGCCCAAGTTTTAACTACACGAGCACAGGAAGTGTGTATCTTAAGGGGGAGTATGGGTTCATATCGCCTAGCATTGGTCAGCTAGTGAATGTAGGGAATCTCTATGATAGTGCGGGCAATCGAGTGAATGGCACGCCACAAGATAGCAATGTCAAACCTGAATCCTATATCACCGCTGAGATTGGATTAAAAGATAAGTTTAGTTTTGGGAGTTTGCAGACAAGCATTTACTATACGCACACTTATGATGAGATTCGCTCTGTATTTTTTGCTGTGCCACTACGGAATTGGTATAACTTAGGAGAGACACAGCGATTTGGAGTAGAGCTCTCTAGTAGCCAATATCTTGGTGAGATTGTAAGTTTGCAAGAATCGGTAAATTTTAACTACTCTAATGTATTAAAAGGACGCCGTAATGCCGCTGATATAAATAGCTCTTCTACCACGCAGGGCGCGATTACAGATTCTTTTAAAGAGGGGACACAGATTCCCTATACGCCTAGTTTTAAGGTTAGCCTATCTAGTAATATTAGAGCGATAAAGACAAGCAACCACGCATTAGATATTTTTGTAAATCATAGTTATTACGCAAGCCAGCTTGATAACAATTATTTTATAATGAATAAAGGCGGGTATGTGTTAGGGGATATTGGGCTAAATTACAAATATAAAAACTTTGCTCTATCTGCAGGCGTGCGCAATGTGTATGATAGCTTTTATGTGAGTTACCAGCGAAGCTCCATTGGCACAAACAATGCCATTACAAGACGCTATCTCGCAGGTGAGGGGAGGAATTATTTCCTAGAAGCAAAGATAGAGATTTAGATTCTCTATTTTTGCAAACCCTATCCTTGCTTTAGTTGTTGCTGTGCTTGGCGTTTAAAGCACTATATAAATAAAATCCCTATGACCCAAGCACTTGCCAAAGCAGATGAACCCATTTTAGCAGGACTTATATTTTTAAGACTAAGTTTTTGTGTGTCATTTCCATTCATTTCTTGCAATATTTTGTTATGGATTTCGTGTATCTGCTCTCGTATTTGTTTTCTTTCTTTATGAATATTTTCTAGTTTGTTTTTCCTAAACATTGTAGTAATCCTTAAATAATTCTAAAATGATATTATAAGCTATTATAACCTTAAATTTTGCTTAAAAATACAAAAATTTTTATAATATTGCAATTCCTAAATGAAATTTTTTATTGAAATATATTTTTGCTTGCACTTTCTATGCAAGATTTTACAAATCGACAAAAATTTATGGGAATAGGTGTGGATTGTTTTTGGGTGTAGATTTTTTGTATTCAGAAATTATGACGCCCAAAATCACCAAGCCTACGCCCAAGCAAGCCACAAGGCTAAGCCTCTCATCTAGCACTACAATCGATGCGATTATGGTAAAAACAGGTGTGA
>CAKVEH010000181.1 GCA_934728205.1 uncultured Helicobacteraceae bacterium | reverse complement strand
CTCCACTTTGTTTTATAAAATGGAAATATATGCGTAGTGCTTAGGCGAAAGGTAATGGGCTGGGCGAAGTTGCTGCTCGGCTTATCGGCTAATTTTATAAAGCCAATGCCCTCATAATAAATCATCTCATTATTTAGCTCAGCTTGTGTGATATTAGTGTTAAAATCTGTGTAATTGCGGTAAATGTTTGTCCTATCATAAGAAAGCATAAAAAAATTATCCATTGTGCCAAGCTTAATGGGTGCTTCGTTGCCAAACATAATGCTTAATATATCGCTATCACTGCGTCCTTCATTTGTATAGATGTAGCGCGCTGTGTAGTTAGTCTCCGCCCAGTTGCATTGAGATGATGAGGCAAGTAAATTCCCATTAGCATCCGCGCACATTCTACGCACTTCATCGCGCCCCTTGCGGACAATGTATTTTAAATTGAGTGCAAACATATAAACTTCTTGCGAGATGCCAGCCATTAGCTCATCACTATATGGCACTTTGATTTTTTGAAAATTTGTGGTGCTTCTGTGTGATTCATAGCTCCAAGCCCCAGGTGTGCTGCGAGATATGCCATATTCTAGCGCACTTTGCCCATCTGCTAGGCGGTAGGCAAAAAGATTGCGTCCATAGTAGCGATTCGCCCCAAAGGTGATTTGCGTGCCAAAGTTTTTGCCATATTCCCAAGCATTCCAAGGCGCAATATAATTTAGCGAAAGGCGCGGTGCTAGTGTAGCCTTAGACATATAAGTATCATAATCTAATCTTAATCCCGCACGCACATTTATAGTCCCAGCCTTGCTTAAATCAACCTTTATATCATCTTGCAAAAAGCCTCCAAGTGTTACGCTATCAAGGGCGATTTTGCCCTTTTTATACATTGAGCCATAGCCTACAAATTGTCCTATATTATTCGCCCAAGATTCGCCACTATAAGTGCCTTGAAAATACACAGGAGATGCAGAGCAAAATCTATCGCTATCTAAACAGCTTTGCCCTTGCTTTAATGGATGCAATTTATAATAACTCCCCCACCAAAAATCCTTCACTCTTTCATAATAGGCATTGACATAGCCAAATTCAGCACCTACGCTAAAATTATGCGTTAATATGCTAGTTTGCAGGGCTTCAAAGTCTTGTTGGGTTTTTAAATTCATATTGATTTGCTTTTGGTCTATATTGCCATAGCCTCCCTCTTGTGGCCATTTATAGGTTTGCGTGGCACTCTTATCTACCGTCCAATTTTTCTCTGCACTAGGACGCCAATACGCAAAATAATTTTCGCTATTTGTGCGCGAACTATCCATATAGCTAAAACTAGCTTGTGTGCTTAAAAGCCCTAGCGCATTTTGCCAAAGGCTTTTTAAGCCTAATTGATGCCCACCTGTTAGAAAATCAAAACCAGAATCTTTGACCCCCGCTAAAAAATAATTATTATATTGAGGCGCGTAGGCATAGCTTAACTCTAAACTTAAAGTGTCGCTATAATCGTAATTGCCTTTGATGAAAAAATTATAGCTTTGACGCTTTTGGGTCTTTTTTATGCCTTCCAAAGTATTTTTAAGATACTCACTATCTCCAGCATTGAGATAAATAAGGCTTTGCATAGTGGTAAAAGAAGCGATAATGCCTAATTTATCATTGATTTTAGATTCTATGCTTGAACGAAAAGAATGCTTAATAAAATGCGGCTGTTGGGTGGAATTACTAGAATTTAAAAAGCTATTTAAATCCTCTTGTGGAATTTTATATTGAGTGAGTGAAAATGCGTTTGGATTGGCATTTCCTTGACTTATTTGATAATTGATGCTTGTGCCAAAGTCTTTTTTAGGTCGTCTGGTATTTGCCTCCACCACGCCTCCTGTAAAGCCTCCATACGCCGCGCCTATGTTAGAATCTTGCACGGTGATAGATTCCAAAAGGCTTGTGTCGATATTTAGCCCCTGAGAGCGACCGGGCGTGTTATTAACGGTGGTAGAATCTGCCCTTGTGCCGCCAATGGCACTACCTAAGGGATTTAAGTCATTATTCATATTAAAGCCATCAAGTTGGAAGTTATTTTGATAGTAAAGCCCGCCTGAAATACTGATATTTGCAAGGTCGATTTCGCCAGGGGTTGTAGAGCGATTTTGCGATGCATCATATTGCACATTTGGTAAGATTCTAAGTATTGAAGTAATATCGCCATTGCCACTTGGGCTATTTTGGAGTATTCCTTGACTTATTTGCGCGCCGCTTTGATATGCCTCAAATTCTTTGTCCGCAGTTACAGTTGATTTGCCAAGTTGGATTTTTTGAATTTTTTGTGATGATGTTTCATCACTTTTTTCATCGCTTTTATTGTTTTTTAATGGGGGGGGGGATATGAGAATCTAAATT
>CAKVEH010000180.1 GCA_934728205.1 uncultured Helicobacteraceae bacterium | reverse complement strand
CAAGAAATGTCTATCAATATGCAAAACTCCCTTGCCTTTGTCCAAGAGCCAACACAAAAACAAACCAAAGAACTCTTAAGAAAAATCAAAGAAAATTCACTTGAATTTAGCAACGAATTTGGCAAGGTGCTTTTGCAGGACTTTGGTGGGCGCATTAAACCACTTGATACCATTGCTAGCGAATATGTGCATAAAATTACAGGCAAAGATGGGTTTTTAGGGCTAAATAATGTGCAGATTTTTTTAGGTGCGATGGTGTATCCACAATACTTTAGACAAATAAAAATGTTTCAAACCAAAAGTCCAAAGCTAAGAACATTGCTAGGCAATGAGCCCAAACAAAGCCAAGTAGCAGCTATTGATGCTTACGCAAAAGATGGCACTTATATTTTGCATAATTATGTAAATGTCGCTAATATTAAGCCACTAAAAGACCAAGACACTTTTGATAAAGATGTTATTGATTTTAATGAAAAACTCTATATGTTTGGATTGATGTATTCGGCAAAAATCTTGCGAGTTGTCCCTGATGACAAGACACAATCAAATGAATGGTATGATTTTGAGGATGCTTTAGAATCCCTCCAAGATGAATCAAGCAAGCAAATTATTTTTGGCATTATCACAAGTATTTTTCAGGGTTTTGTAAAAGGTGTGGAGGAAAATGATTGGAATCTTGCTTTTAATGGATTACAAATACTAAAAGCCTATCAAAAACAACACGGCAGTGAGATTATATTAAGTGATTCTAAAATTACCGCAGAGGTGTTTTTAAACCACTCTAAGGTGTTTTACTATCTTACATTTGTGTATATTACACTAGGGCTTGTGTTTTTTGGCTTTGTGATAGCAAGTATTTTGCGTGCCAAACCTCTAAATCCTAAAGTGTATATGGCTGCTTGGATTCTCATTGCCTGTGCATTTTTGTGTCATAGTGCGGGTTTAGCGTTGCGTTGGTATGTCAGTGGACACGCCCCGTGGAGTAATGCTTATGAATCAATGCTTTATATTGCTTGGGCTTGCGCTCTCTCTGGGGTGGTAGTCTTTGCGAGAATGCCACTCGCACTATCAGCGGCAAGTTTTATGTCTGGTATTACGCTTTTAGTCGCATTTATGGGCGATATGAATCCACAAATTGGCAATCTCGTGCCCGTGCTAAAATCCTATTGGCTTAATATCCACGTGAGTGTGATTACGGCAAGTTATGGATTCTTGGGATTATGCTTTGTTTTAGGTATTATCACGCTTATTTTGTTTATTATGCGCTCAAGTAAGCGCACACATATCGATAGCTCAATCCTCTCGCTTGGTGCAATCAATGAGATGAGTATGATTTTAGGGCTTTTCTTGCTTACCATTGGGAATTTTCTTGGTGGCATTTGGGCGAATGAAAGTTGGGGGCGATATTGGGGCTGGGATTCTAAAGAAACTTGGTCTCTTATTAGCATTGGTGTGTATGCCATCATTTTACATATACGATTTTTAGGCTTTAAAAATATGCCTATTATTTTTGCAAGTGCTTCTGTGCTTGGATTTTTTAGTCTGCTTATGACTTATTTTGGGGTAAATTACTTCCTCACAGGAATGCACAGCTACGCACAAGGCGAAGCAGAGGGAATTCCATATTACATTTACATAATGGTAGGGGTGATTCTTGCCCTTATATTCTTTGCTACAAAAAATGGCGCGCTGGAGAAAAAACTCTAATCCATTGATTCTAAAATGCACTCCACCACAGCTTTTGGGTCGCTTGATTGGTAGATTGGGCGTCCTATGACGATAAAATCACTCCCTACCCTTTTTGCCATTGCAATGTCTGCTACACGCTTTTGGTCGCCACTGCTCTCACCAAATGGTCGGATTCCGGGTGTGAGAGTGATGAAATTTTTATGCGTTTGTGCTTTGATATTTTCCACCTCAAAGCACGAACACACCACACCATCAACGCCTCCCTCATAAGCAAGCCTAGCAAGGTGAAGTGCGTGAGAATCTATCTTTGCATTATACACACTCATAAATCCCTTATCATCAAAACTTGTAAGCGCACTAACAGCAAGAATCAGCGGAGAATTTTTATCTTTGTTTTTTTGTTTGGCAAGTGCTTGCATTGCCTCAAGTCCGCTACTAGCGTGGATTGTCATCATATTTATCCCAAGAGAGGCGATTTCACTAAAGGCATCGCACATTGTGTTTGGAATGTCATAGAGTTTTAAGTCTAAAAAAAGTTTAAAATCCCCAATTTCCTTAATATCTAAAAGAAACTCTCTGCCATCACGCAAAAAACTTCGTAAGCCAACTTTAAGCCATAGCGCAGAATTCAAATAAGCTAAGGACTTTATAAGTGTAAGATTCTCTTGCTTGCTGGGCAAATCAAGGGCAATGCAAAGTTTCATCTTGCCTCACTTTTTC
>CAKVEH010000179.1 GCA_934728205.1 uncultured Helicobacteraceae bacterium | reverse complement strand
GTTGTGGGGTTTTTAGTCGCTACGATTATTTTTAGCATACTAAAAAAGCAAAACTTGCTTAGCATTTTAGATTTAGCCACATTTTCAATCCCTCTTGCCTATACTCTTGGTAGGATAGGAAACTTTCTCAACAAAGAACTTTTTGGACGCGTTATCCCGCAAGATTCTGCTTTGGGATTTTTGGGTGTGTTGGTTGATGATGAGTTGCGCTATCCAAGCCAACTTTTTGAAGCATTTTTTGAGGGGATTGTGCTTTTTGTGATAATGTTTGTTGTCTTTAAAAAAGTCCAAAAAACAGGTGCGCTTTGCGTTGCTTATGGGATTGGATATGCTTTGATGCGCTTTTTTTGTGAGTTTTTTAGAGAGGCAGATTCCCAAATGGGGTATTATGCTTTTGGGCTTTCAATGGGGCAAATCTTAAGTGCAGTGATGTTTGTCGCTGGGCTTGGAGTTTTGGTATATATTTGTTTGCACGCGGAATCTGCACCACCAAATGCAAAGAGGAGAAAAAATGAAAAAAATAACGCTTAACACACTAAGACAATATAAACAAGATAGCAAAAAGATAGTCGCCATAACTGCTTATGATGCGCTAATGGCTGGAATCTTTGATGAGGTTGTCGATGTGATTTTAGTAGGCGATAGTCTTAATATGAGCTTTAATGCTAAGCACGATACTTTGGGCTTAAGCGTGCGTGATATGCTCTATCATACAAAGGCGGTGTGCGCGGGGGCAAAGCGAGCGTTTATTATTGCTGATATGCCTTTTGGGAGTTATGCCACAAAGCAAAAGGCACGCAAAAATGCCCTAAGATTCTATACGCAAACAAATTGCGATGCGCTAAAACTTGAGATTAACGAGGATAAGTTAGATATTGTAGAATCGTTAGTCAAAGAGGGCTTTGCCATTATGCCTCATATTGGATTATGTCCGCAAAGTGTAAGAGGTGAGGGTGGCTACAAAGTCAAAGGCAAAGATAGCCTGAATGCAAAAAATCTCCTTAATCTTGCCAAAGAGTGCGAGCGTGTAGGCGCGTTTGGAATCTTGTTAGAGGGTATTACGAGCTCTCTTGGCGCAGAGATTTCAAAAAGCCTTACAATCCCAACCATTGGCATTGGCGCAGGTGTGGATTGCGATGGGCAAATCTTAGTGTGGAGCGATGTGTTTGGCTTTTTTGATGCGTTTAAACCCAAATTTGTCCGCCGTTATTTTAACGGCAAAGAGCTGTTGCACAATGCAATTCAAAACTATGCTAGCGATGTGAGAGAGTGTAGATTCCCAAATGATGAGGAAAGTTATTAAATGGAAAAGATAAGCCTAGATAGAATCATAGAAGTGCAAAAAATTGATTTAGAAGAGAATGATATTTCACTGCGCCCAAGTGTTTGGGAGGATTATATCGGGCAAGAGAGCGTAAAAAAAAATCTTAAAGTGTTTATCGAAGCCGCAAAGCTCCGCAATGAATGCTTAGACCATATTTTATTCTTCGGTCCTCCCGGACTTGGCAAGACGACATTAAGTCATATCATCGC
The DNA here is from genome assembly GCA_934728205.1 of uncultured Helicobacteraceae bacterium. Classification (GTDB taxonomy): domain Bacteria; phylum Campylobacterota; class Campylobacteria; order Campylobacterales; family Helicobacteraceae; genus Helicobacter_F. The sequence continues at coordinate 898 of CAKVEH010000179.1, read as the reverse complement.
CAATGAAATGAGCGCAAATATCAAAGTAAGTGCTGCGCCTATGATAGAAAAATCTGGCGATTTAGCAGCGATTTTAACCAATTTAGGCGAGGGGGATATTTTGTTTATTGATGAGATTCATCGTTTAAGTCCTGCGATTGAAGAGATTTTGTATCCTGCGATGGAGGATTTTAGGCTTGATATTATCATTGGGAGCGGACCTGCAGCCCAAACGCTTAAAATTGATTTATCCCGTTTTACCCTCATTGGCGCGACTACGCGAGCAGGAATGCTAAGCAATCCTTTGCGTGAGAGATTTGGTATGAATTTTAGATTGCAATTTTATGAGCCAAATGAGCTTAGTGAGATAGTAATGCGTGCGGCTAAAAAGCTCAATAAAGATTTGCACGCAAGTGCCGCACAAGAAATTGCCAAACGCTCTCGTGGCACGCCAAGAATTGCACTTAGGCTTTTAAAAAGAGTGCGTGATTACGCCCAAGTGGCTAATGAAGATTCTATAACGCTTGAGCGCACGCAATACGCGCTTAATGAGCTTGGCGTCAATGAAATGGGCTTTGATGAGCTTGATTTGCGCTATCTTGGAATCTTAGCGCAAAACAAACGCCGTCCAATGGGGTTAAATGCTATCGCAGCAGCAATGAGTGAAGATGAGGTAACTATCGAAGATGTTATTGAGCCATATTTGCTTTCACAAGGGTATTTAGAGCGCACTGCAAGGGGGAGAATCGCCACTATTAAGACTTATGAGTTACTTGGTTTTAGCAATATAGACAATACACTTTTTTAAAATATTTGTGCGATAAGTCCAAAACGACCACTTTTACCATCTCGGCGATACGAGAAAAATGACTTATCACAATGTGTGCAATTTTGAGATATATGAAAATCAATAATGCCT
>CAKVEH010000178.1 GCA_934728205.1 uncultured Helicobacteraceae bacterium | reverse complement strand
CTTGAAGCAAATGCCCCGCTTTTACAAAAAATAGAAAAGGCGTATCAAACGCTAAAAGCAACTAATTAACGAGTGAGATTCTCTATTTTTAAGAGCATTTGCTCTAATGCCTTATCATAGATTTTTGCTTCAAATAATGCAGGGCGAATGTTTTTGGGAATTTTTTTCACGCGATATTGCTCTTTAATGTTTTTAGGCATACTTATCTTTTTTTTGCTTACACGCTTTGTGATAAATATCCACTCTGTATTGCTCCCCACGATAAAGCATTCTCCTGTCTTGCAAATCTCTATATGATAATCCAAACGCGCTAATTCCTTGCGTTGTTTTGCACTCATCACATAACCCAAAGATTTAAGTGCGCTATCAATGCTTTGGAGATTTATTTCCCTCACACTATGTAATGGCGCGACAAAGAGCATTGGTGTGATGCACATAGGTGTGATAAACAACTCACGCACTTGAGTGCTAAGAATCTCTAAGGTTTGTAAGATTCCGCTTTTGTGCCTTACAAGGAGCTTATTGGCAAACTCTAAGCGAATGTAATTGCGTGTGAAGCGTGTATCATCATTACTCTCATCGGTAAAAAACTTAATATTGTGTGCGTGCAAATACGCCACAATTTCATCGCGAGAAATTTCGCACATTGGGCGCACAATGCAAAAATCTCCACTCTCTTGCACGCCACGAAATCCACTCAATCCACAAATCCCACTCCCACGACACAACTGCATTAAAAGCCACTCTAACCTATCATTAAGCTGATGAGCTACAATGAGATTGCTATAATGGTGCTCTTTGCAAAGAGAGCGAAAAAATTCATAGCGAATGGCGCGGGCATTATGCTCAAAGTTTGAGGAAATGTGCTTTGCATTATGGACAAAAACCCGCTTGCCATAAGCCTTTGCAAGTTCTTTAGCATACGCCACCTCATCGCTAGATTGCGCCCGCACAGCGTAATTTACAATCGCCATATCAAATGGGATTTGGTGCTCAAGTAGCGCGTGAAATAGCGCACTAGAATCCACCCCGCCAGAAAAGGCAAGGAGATTCTTTACGCGTGTATTGCTTGCGGGGGATTTTTTGCAATCCTCTTTTTTGGTGCGTAATATATCAAGGTAGCGTAGATTCACAATAATTCCTGCAAGTCGCTATGTGTCTGTCCTAGCCGATAAAGCACGAAATCATACTTTATGGGGTCATCTTTACAAAGCGTTTGTAAGTATGCAGTGAGTTCTAACGCGGAGTGCAAGTCTGCGCTCTTGCGCGAAACACACCCAATATCGCGTCCAAGTCTAAAAGTGTGGGTATCAAGTGGGATAATGAGTTCTCGCGGGCTAATCTCATCATTCCAAATGCCAAAATCAATATTGTCCTTTCGTATCAACCACCGCGCAAACATATTCCATCGTTTTAAAGGACTTTTTGTCTTAGCATTAAATGCGTGCATTGTAGAATCTGTGCCCAAATCCTTTGGCACGCTCCCTAATGCGAAATCCACTCCATAACTTATCTCGCCCATATCACGCGCATACACGCGTAAAGAATCAATACTATGATAAATAGCATTTAAGATTCTATGTGGCGTATAGTGGCTTTGATGAAACCCCTGCATAAAAGTCTTTTTAATCCCACCCTCAGCAATCAATCGTGCAAATAGCGTAAAGAGCACTCTTATATCTCGCTCGCTTTGAAAGCGATAATACAAAGAAGTTGTCGCGCTCGATTCTACAAAAGTATGAGAATCTAAGCGTGCAAAATCAATCCGTCCCAAAAACTTTACAATCTCTTTTGCGCTACCATAGGAGAGCAACGCACAAAAAAGAGCGATTTCTGCAAAATATTTATGCCCCTCATATTTGCGCACCACAAGCAATGGGTCTGGGTTTTGTTCGTTTATATTATCTCTAATGTTATATGCCTCATAATGCTTGTCTAAAAAATCTTGTAGCAAATGAGGCATTTTCATTAAAACGACCAACTATGCAGGGATTTGTGAGGCAATCTCCCACACCAAAATCGCTACAATCACAATAGGCGCGACAAATCGCACAATAAAAAACCAAACACTAAACTGCCATTTGTTAAAAAAATGCTCGCTTGCTTTGGCTAAAAACTCTTTTTTCAAACAATACCCTACAAATACAATGGCTAAGATTCCCCCTATTGGCATAATAAAATCGCTAGAGACAAACGCCACGCTATCAAAAAGGCTTTTGCCAAAAATACTAAAACTTTCAGCTAAACTTGGTTGTGAGCTTAGGATAATCACCTCACCAAAAGCCCATATACAAAGACTAACAAGCCAAGTGCTTTTGTTTTGTGAGACATTAAACTTCTCTTTTACCACTGCCACACAAGGCTCTAAAATGGAAATAGTCGAGGTAATGCCAGCAAAAATCACTGCGATAAAAAACAGTGCACCCACCACTTGTCCGACACCTTGAGCGATTTC
>CAKVEH010000177.1 GCA_934728205.1 uncultured Helicobacteraceae bacterium | reverse complement strand
GTATTGATTATTTTATCATTACGCATCGCACTAGCGCAAATATCGCCATTGCAAAAGCCACTAATGCGCGAAAAATTATTGCCCAAGCTCATTTGCATTGCTTGTTTTCCCCACGCTTTATAATAGATTTTAATTTTTTTACTCATCTCCACACCGAAAGTGAGAATCTCCTGCGTCTTGTGCGTTTAGTGGATAAGCGCGCATTTGATAATGGCATACAAAATATAGATTTTAGCAATGCAAGATTAAAGATTACAGCGCAAAATAGCAATTTTGTGCGTGGGTTTTTTGATTCAAACACAGCGCATTTTAGCGATAAAAATCGCCCAACCATTGGCATAAATTTTTTTGGTTCGGGCGGGATTTGTTATTTTAGTTTGCAGACTTGGCGTGAAATTATACAAACCATAGCGCAGGAATTTCACGTGTGCAATTTCATTATCTTAACTGCCCCCCCCCATAAGCTAGAATCTTTTGATATGCCAAATGTAGCGATTTTTGTGAATAATGCTGATTTACTTAATCTCGTAGCAATCACGGCGCAATGCAATGCGCTTGTTAGCGTTGATACGGGCAATGTGCATATTGCAGATAATTTGAGGATTCCCACACTTGGAATCTACACGCCAAAAATGGCAAAAAAGTGGCGTGGTGGCACTTATGGTGGGAAATTCGCACAATTTATAATGCCAATCTCTGGCGAGCATAATGACTTGCTGTATAAAGAGGCATTGCTTGATTACGCGCGAGCACAGATTCCATTACTTTTAGAATCTAGCTCTCAATAACTTGGCGTAAAATACAAAAGCTCGGCAACTTCGCTGGAAGCAAAAAATAATTAGTGTTGCCACTATGGATAGAATCCAACTCTTTGCCATTTTCTAAGCGAATGACAAAAAGACGCAAATAATACGCATCATCACGCATAAAAATCTCGCCAATTTCATTTTTCACACACTCAATCTCACTGCCAAGTGGTGCAATGATTTGCTTTGGCTCATTTGGATAAATGCTAAATTTACACAATGCTTTAATCCCGCTCTCATCGACAATAGCATTGACTTGATAGCTTCCTTCGCTTAGCGCGGTAGCGTGGTTTTGCGTATCGGTGCGCTGGTATGGTCTATGAATGATGTAGCCATCAGTAAATCCACGATTTTTAAGCGTGTGGAGCTCGCTTTGATAGAACTTTGTATCATTGATTCCACGCTTGTAGTCATCGATTGCCTTGCGATAAGTGCGTGCAGTGATTGCTGCGTAATACAGCGATTTTGTGCGCCCTTCGATTTTAAATGCACTAATCGCCCCAGAATCTAGAATTTCTTTGATATGGCTAGCGAGATTCAAATCCTTAGCATTAAAGATATGCGCTCCCACATCTTGCTCTTCTTGCACCCTCATCATTACGCCATTATCAGGATTTTTTACATAAAGTTCGTTTGTGTCAAATGCTACTAATTCATCATTTGCTTTATTCTTTACAAAATATTCATAATCAAAGCGGCAGTCATTGGCGCAACTTCCACGATTGGGGACGCGCCCATTTTGCAGGGCAGAGATAAGACACCGCCCAGAAAATGCAAAGCACATACTGCCGTGTATAAACATTTCTAATTCTAAGTTTGGTAGGGCTTTTTTAATCTCCATAGCGTCTTTTAAACTTAGCTCGCGTGCCGCTACAATGCGCTTCACTCCTAAATCATAAAACACTTGCGCATCAAGCACATTTAGCACATTTGCCTGCGTAGAAAGGTGGATAGGGATTTGCGGGGCGATTTGTTTGGAGAGCTTCACCACACCCGGTGCAGCGATGATAAAGGCATCGGGTTTGAGTTCTGCCATTTTGGCGATGTGAGATTCTAAGAGTTTAAGTTGAGCGTTAAAGGGGAATCCATTGATGGTTACATAAATTTTTTTCCCTCTTTGGTGTGTGTAATCAATAGCTTGCGCAAAGCTCTCCATATCAAATTCCTTACCACTTCGTGCCCGCAACGAAAAATGACTTACTCCCCCATACACAGCATCAGCACCATAAGCAAGGGCAATTTTTAGTTTTTGGAAATTTCCAGCAGGAGAGAGAAGCTCGACTTTTGTGTTTGTTTGGTTTGTATTGTTAGTAACTTGAGTAAAAGGAGAATGTGCGTGCATAGAATCCCAAAGATAAAGTTATTGTTTTTTACCAAAAGAGGCGATGAGTGCCTCAATTTCATTATCATCGGCGACATCAGCCTTGTCATCACCCGCGATATATACCGCTGAGCTCACACGCTTGCTATCATCTATTTTACTCTCAAATAAAGAGTTCATATATTGTGCCAAAGCACGCATTACATTGATAACGCGCTCAATCTTTTGACGATGAATATCTTGGAATTGCATTAAATCCATTGCTTGCATCGAAGCATCGCTAATGCTATTACACGACTGCTTGATTTCATCGCTGAGTGTATGTATTTTTTTTATTTCTTCGAGGGTATTTTGAAAGGTTTTGATG
>CAKVEH010000176.1 GCA_934728205.1 uncultured Helicobacteraceae bacterium | reverse complement strand
ATGTTGCACCGCTTTTATGCCCTGCCACCGCCTAGATTCTAAAATCTGCTTTGGCAAAAGCGGTGTAAAGTTGTTGATATAGATAATATCAGGGTTTAGCTTGTAGATTTCCTCAATCGAAGTAGTCGCGCTCCTCAGGGAGTCTAGCGCGTAAATCCCACCGCTAAAATCTAGCAAATACTTGCCAAAAATACCCGCGATTACGAGCTTTTCATCGCTTGCGTAAGTGTGGATAAAAATCGCTTTTGGAAGTGCGTTTGATTCTAGCGTGGCGTGTGGTTTGTTTGTGCTAGAGTTTTTTGCATTTTTTGCGCTAGGATTTTGCAGATTTTGCAGAGGTAGATTTTGTGCGCGTGATTGTTGCCTTGCTAGTTCCTCTTGTTTTTTGATTTCTTGCAAAATGCGCTTTGCCTTAGATTCTTTATCTAGCAGTGGCGCGATTAGTCTAAACCACCCCTCTAAAGTCTTGTGTGAATCATATTGCCATTTTGCCACGCTTATAGCAAGGGTTGGCACGCCACTTTTTCGCATAAGCGCGCAAATAGCCTTATTTGCACTATGGCAGATAAAGACATCGGGCTTGTAGTTTAGCAACTCCTCGATATTTTCACTATTGCCTGTTGGGATTTGCGCGATTTGTGGGTAAAAATCTATCATAAATGAATGCAAAAGTGCATTTTTAGATGCTTGTGGCATATATGCGATTCTTTTCGCGCTATTATCGAGCATTATCATCACGGATGGCAGGGGCCAAATCCCTGCTATTGCGATTTTTTGTGGCTCTTTTGTGATGGTTACTTTTGCACCATCATCATCGATAAGTGTGAGCGGGAAGCTCGCGCCAAACGCGTGCGCGATAAATGCAAGACTTGTAAACATTGCAAGAAGTATGTTTTTGTGTGTTTTCATTGTTTTGTCCTTTGTTTTAATTTTGTTTTTTAGTCCAATCGATTTTAAATCCACCTAACATTGTCATATTGAGCGAGCGTTAAGCGAAGCGAAATATCTCTAGATTCTAGAATTTTTGAGATACTTCGGTTTTTATCAAAAGCTCAGTATGACAAAGATTTTCGGCAAGTCGCACAAATGCGCGAAGTATTTTTGTGCTAGTTTTGGGGTTTTCAAGCGCGAAGCGAGGGCGCATACTAGGCGTATGTAACCGAAGCTAAGTGCGCAGAATCCACAAAACTAGCCAAAAAGACAAGCGCGATTCTCGCTAATTTCACATTCTAGAATCCAAAATATCCTCCTCCACCCACGCCATAAAAGCATCAAAAAAACCTTCTGTCTTTGGCATAAAGCCCTGCCCCAAATGAAAATCTGGGTCAAGAGAGGTTACATACAGCCCACCTTTAAAACTCGTATCTTTGTAGATTATCGCTTCATTTAGCTCATTTGCCAAAATCATTTGTGAATCTTTAGGTGGATAAAATGCCCCGTGATAGTGCCATTTGGCAGCAAAAAGATCCATTTTGCTAAAAAGACCTTTGCCATACTCGCCCACTTCAAAGGACATATCCGCACCTTGAGATAGCCACCACCAAAAATTCACCCCATATTCTTTCCACGCGATATTTGGCAGATAGCCTTGCGTAACCTCGCCAAAACTCACAATGCTCCCACCATTTTTAAGAAAATCTACAAACTTCTCTTTGCAGGGCAACAAAAAGCGCGGATTTGCCCTAGAAGCGATGACGACATAATCAAACCCACTAAAATCGGTGTTTTGAGCGTCTTTATGGTAGATTCGTTTGTCAAAAAAGTGCGCGTATTTGGCGTCTTTGTTGTAGAAAAAGTTGCGCTCATAACTCGCCCCACCTGTGATAATGGCGTTTTTTAGTGTAGGATTTTTGTGTAGGGGGTTTTTGGGATTTTGGGCTTTTATGATGTCTATATCAAAATGAAACCGCCCGCTTTGGCTCGTATTTCTCGCAGGCTTTGTTATATTGAGTGGTAGTGAAATATCTCTATTTTGCAGATTGGATTCCCTGCCTTTTAGCTCACGCTCTAGCCAGCTTAGCAGATTTAGCCCTAGCCTCCTCGCACTATTATTTTCAAACACGCCAAATGTCAGCAAATCCGCGCCCGCTGTGGCGACAATCACGCCATTTGTGGAGATTCTATCGATATATCCCACGCATCTCCCCTCACTATCACGCAAAAAGACTTCACACTTGCTTTCGTGCTCCCCTAGCTCAAAATACCCGCGATTAAAAAACCCTTTCACGCCCCTGCGGAAGTTTATATCATATTCACGCACGCCATCTGTAAGAGCGTGTCCAGCTAGCCTTACTTCTCTATCGCGAATTTCTACAGGGCTTTGTATATAGCCCGCATTATTTGGCAAAATCCCTGTGTAGTTATGGCAAAAGCTTATCACCACCCCACCATTATCCAAAAACTCATAAAGTTTGTCTCTATGCTCCCATAGTGCTATTTCATCAATACCCATAGGCAAAATCACAGCACAATACTTCTGCAACTCAAATCCAGCCAAATCGCTATACACATCTCTATATTCTAAAGCACATTTGTAAAGAAAGTGAGTGTAGATT
>CAKVEH010000175.1 GCA_934728205.1 uncultured Helicobacteraceae bacterium | reverse complement strand
ATATACACGAAACAATGAACCTTAACCCAAGCAATAAAAGAGATTTAGAAGATATGGAAATTTTATTTTCTGTTGATGAATTGGAAGAGGCTAGAAAATTAAACATTATACGAGAAAATAGAAAATATGAAGAGGGTCGTCAAGAAGAGCGAGAACAAAAAAATAAAGAATTAGAAAAGCTAACCAAAGCACTAGAAACACAAAAAAATAAGATTAGAGAATTAAAAAGAAAAGATATAAAAAGAACCACAAATTATTACTTCGTTGTCATTAAACGGAAAATTAAAAAATATTACATTAGGGTTTGGAACAAGATTAAAAATCATCATAAGGCTATAATTTATTTTATAGTTTCTATTGTGGCTAGCATAGTTGCTACTATAATCTACAATAAATTGACTTGAGAATTGATATGCTAACTAACATTTTTAAAAATTTCCATAAGTCTAATTTAGCAAAAAATGAAAATGCAATAGCTTTGCTCGGTGATTGCCTATCTATGCTTAAACAGATAAAACCACAAAGCATTGATTTAATCTTTGCTGACCCACCTTATGGATTAGGCAAGGATTTTGGAGTTTCAAAAGATGTGTGGAGTAACGCAAATGAGTATTTACAATGGTGTAAAATTTGGATTGATGAGTGTATGCGTATTTTAAAGCCAAATGGCACGATGTATTTTATGTCATCAACACAATATATGCCACTTCTTGATTCTTATGTGAGTGAAAAATACTTTGTTATCAACCGCATTATTTGGACTTATGATTCTTCAGGTGTGCAAGCAAAAAACAAGTTCGGTTCTGCTTATGAGCCAATTTTAATGATAACACACTCTAAAAATTCAAAATATACTTTTAATGGCGAAGATATTTTAGTAGAAGCAAAAACAGGTGCGCAACGAAACTTGATTGACTATCGCAAGACTCCCCCACAGCCTTATAATGCAACTAAAATTCCAAGCAATGTGTGGTATTTTAATCGAGTTCGTTACAAAATGGCAGAGTATGAAAACCACCCCACACAAAAGCCCGAAGCCTTGCTAAAACGCATTATTTTAGCCTCTAGTAATAATGGCGAAATTGTCCTTGACCCTTTTGCCGGGAGCTTTACTTCGTGCAAGGTTGCGCTAGATTTAGGCCGCAAAACCATTGGTATAGAAAATAATGAGGAATTTTTTAAAATTGGGCTGAGGCGTTGTGGCATTGCTAATACGCACAATAATGAAGTGTTGCTTAAAAATAAAATCCGCAAAACAAACAACAAATCTAAAAAAGACCATTTGCAAAATAACAAACAAGACAATAGGAAAGCAATATGAAAGATTTTGTAAAAGAGATTTTAGAAAAACACTACGGCAAAGATTGCAAGAAAGTCTTTAATAAAAGTCCATTACTTCAATATCTAAATTTTAAAATGTCAGCGATTTATGGCAATGTAAAATCCCGTAGAAGTCTAGCAAATATCTATGCGATTTACTCGATTTTACATTTTTATACGCAAGATTTTTATGGCAAAAGTAAAGAATATAAAGAATTTGAGGGTTATGAATACACAAAACTCTTCAAATTCTATCGTTCTCTTTATGGCGGGGAAAAACTCCAAAATCACGCACTAAATTCTCGAGTTAATGGAGAATTTAAAAATAAAATTGTGCGAGAAAACGAAAATGACTTAATAATCATCAATAATGGCAAATATTTGCTCCATATCGAGTATCTCTATGTAGGAAATGTCGATATTTCAGTAGTTGCACAAGAAATCATAGAGCAATACATCGCACTTTTGCGACAAAAAGACACAAGCCTTATTGAGATTTTAGAATCTTTGATAAACAATCCTAACCACAGCAAAAAAATATCCACATTAAAAAGCCTTTTAAAAGATGACTGCGAAGCACGGATTTTTGAGATTATCTCTTATGCGATTTTAAAAAATCATTATAAAAATATCAAAGTGCATATAGGGTTTTCACTAGATAGTTTAGAGGAAAAATACCTTGAACTATATAAAACAGGTAGGACAAATGCTAATGACGGAGGAATTGATTTTGTCCTGCGACCTTTGGGGAGGTTTTTCCAAGTGAGCGAGGTAAATCATTATGATAAATATTTGCTTGACATAGATAAAGTTCTACATTTTCCCATAACATTTGTCATCAAAACAACGCAATCAAAAGACAAAATTATGCTCGATTTTAGCGAATATATAGAGCACAAATCGTGTGGAATGAAAGTCATAAAAGAGCGATACAAACAAGCTATTGAGGAAATAATTACCATAAATGAGTTGATACAATGGCTTGAAAATCTTAAACCCAAATCCATAAATTCTTTAATTGAAGATATTAAACTTTATTATAAATTAGAATTAAATTTGCTCAAGTAATTTAGTGGTTTGTCGTATTGAATGCAAAAGGCAAATGTAGTTTTCTACAAAAAAGCTCGAGAGTTTTTCGCTAGAATCTAGCTTTGTCGTATCAAATGGGTTGCCAAATTTGCGTTTTTTGGCAAAATCATAAATCCATTGTGCAATATAAAATTTCCTTGCGTTTTGTAATGTTTATACC
>CAKVEH010000174.1 GCA_934728205.1 uncultured Helicobacteraceae bacterium | reverse complement strand
CTTTATTGACGCTTTCTCTGTAACTTCTCCATTTACTTACGCTCCAAGATTCCGTAGCTTTGTCATAGTTGCCACGCATTTTATCCATAAAGGATTTTTTCTCATTGCCTTGCAGTTTATCTGCACGGCGCATTAACTCCAAACGCAAATCTGCCGTATCACTCACACTCATACTGCCGTATTGGGCATAGAAATTGAGTAGTTCCTCATTGCTTTTACCACTAAAGTCTGCTGCAAATGCAGTGATTGCAAAAGATAGCAATGCACTTGCAACGAGCATTTTTTTTGTATTTATCATCTTAACTCCTTGTTTTATCTTGCTAAAGTCGGCTTGTTAAAGAATAGTTATTCGACAACTTTATACTATTTAAAATACCATCTTCACCTCCGTATAGTAGTTTCTTCCCTCACCAGCGAGGTAATAGCGACCATTTGCCTGATAGGCGACATAAAAAGTATCATACACATTACGCACACCAGCACTTAAGCCCAAACTTTTATATTTATAAGACAATCCCATATCGCCAAGTGTATATCCGCCCTTGTTCATTATCGCATAAGCAGAATCTCTCATTTGTGAAGTGTAGCTATGATTAGCAAAGATATTTAGCGCGTGATTCCCTCTCTTTAGTGCTGTGATATTTACAAGCACGCTAGCCTTTAAATGTGGGACATACGGAATGCTTTGATTTTGTTTATTAAGCTCACTCGCGCTGGAGCCCCCTGCATTTTCTCGTCCTTTGATGACATTTGATTGATTGAAGTTTATGGATTCTTGGAGAGTGAGAATCTTGCTAAAAAAAGATTGTCTTGCGCTAAATTCCGCTCCAACTCTTTGCGTTTCTCCCAAATTGTAGTAATTATAGGCGTAGGTTTCTGGGATATAGCGGATTTCATTAAAGCTATGTGTGTAATAGAGTGCCAAAGACCAAGTGGAGCTAGCAAATTCATCTCTCCAGCCAATTTCGGTGGTTATGTATTGCTCAGGGCGCAGGTTTGTGCTTCTAAATTCGCGGTTTATGGTGTTTGTCCCCCCCCCCCCCATTATTTGTTTGCCCTGTTTCTACGACATTAGTAATTTGCGCGATAGTGGGATTGATAAACCCTAACTCGCCCTTTGCATACACAATCCCAGAATCACTATAATGCACGCTTGGAGTAATTTCAGCTGCGTAGTTAAATTTCCACTCGCCTTGACCTCCCTCCTCAATATCAAAAGAAGTAACGGTTGGGTGTCCAGCTCCTGTCCCTGCTACGCGGTTAGTCATACCACGCCTTTTGACACTATAATACAATCCCTCACCGCGCAATCCTGTGGTAAGTCCAAAAAGATTCCAACGCATAGAATCTAAAACATACAATGCACCCGCATATTTGTATCCCTTGCGTCTGTCTCTATATTCACTAGAGCTTGGGAGGCGGATTGCTTCGCTATATTCTAAACTATTATCTAATCCCAAAAGTAGAGTATTGCCATCAGTGGTGCGTTTGAGTTTTATATTAACCCCGCCGTTGTGGTTAAGATTGGTCCCTGAAGTATTAGCATAAGTAGTATTTGGGACACTTGGAGTATCTGCGGTAATGCTTGTTGGGAATGAAAAATCACTAAACGCATAGAATCCTAACGCTTCAAATCGCCAATTCTCACTTGTATCATTGGTGTATTTTAATGAGGCTTGAGCTAAATCTTGTTTGGCGTATCCAACTGAAGTTGCAAGATTGCCTGTGGGTAAGTCATAGCGCGATTGTTTCATTTGCTCTAAAGTTTTGCCCTGCTTGTCTTGGTAGCCCAAAAAGTAGGAGTGATGACGCGTGTAACTCGCAGAAAAATCAAGCCGTTCGTGCTCACTTTTGTCATAAGTATTGCCAATGGAAAAATACGCATCTTTGGTGTATTCGCCTCTGCGTAAGCCATTTTTATACATATAGCTTGCTGAGACATTTACAAAGTTTTTCTCATTAAGATTATATCCCGTGCCTACACTCGCTTTAGCAGTTCCTCGCGGTTTAGACATTGGCGCATTTGATGGGATATACTCATATATTGAGCCTGTTAAAGAGAATCGTGTGAAATTTTGGCTTGGTTTTTTGGTTACGATATTGACCACTCCACCGCGCGTGCCACTACCATAGACCACAGAGCCACCACCGGGCAAGATTTCAATAGATTCTATGTCATTGACATCAATGAGATTAAATGGGTTTGCGCCATTAAGCACAAAGCTTGAGCGCGTTGCGCCATAACCAGAATCATTGATATTGATTGGCACACCATTAACCATAATTTTTACCGCCTTTACCGCGTCCATTCCCTGTCCTCGTATGTCAATTTGCTTTTGTCCATTTGGTCCGGGAGTGAAAGTTATGGCGGGTTGGTGTTCTAAGGCTTGCTCGAGGTTTGTATAGCCCTTATTGGCTATATCATCTTTATCAATTACTATGATATTTTTAGCCTCGCTTTGTATGTCATATTCATTAGCCGTAGCGGTTACTTTATCAAGTTTGATTTGTGTCATATCGCTCTGTTTGGAATCTTGGCTTGCATTTTTTTGCGTAGATTCTGTATTTTCGTTAGGATTAGCATTTGCCTGCTCTACAAAAATCAAAAATACTCCCAAAAAATAATAACGCGTTAGACTAACATCACCA
>CAKVEH010000173.1 GCA_934728205.1 uncultured Helicobacteraceae bacterium | reverse complement strand
GGTGTCAAGGGGGAGACTTGAACTCCCGACCTCCGGCTTATGAGACCAGCGCTCTAACCAGCTGAGCTACCCTGACAACTCGCAAAACAACTACATTTTGCAAGCAAAGATGAGATTATAAAAAAACTTTGCTTACAAAGTCTTTAAATTTTGCTCTTTTTAATTTTAAGGTTTTTGGTGGCTAGTTTAGCATAGCCACATTGCTTTGTGAGATATTTTGACTTGCAATCTCCATATACGCATTTTTATAGCGGTTTAAAAATGAAGTAATTTCCTTATCGCTCACGCCAAAGGCTTTATACTTTTCTTGCAAGATTGGGTCTTGGTTGATTGACTCCTCACGCCCTTGATAGAGGTCTGTAAAGCGATAGAGACTTTGTGCCATTGTTATTTTTTCACTATCGCTTAGCCCCTCTGTGGCGCGCAAAAATGCGCGATATTCATTATCGCTCATTTGCTCTATGAGTGTCAATCCATAAGTAATGCGTCCAAAATGCTCAGGCAGGGAATCTTGGATGCTACTTTGGCTTACTTCTAAAGCATCATCAAAAGAGCTCTTATTCACGCCTTGCTGTGCGATTCTATCTGCAGTGCTTTGTAAATCTTGAGGCTTATCTTTTGCCTCATTTACTCTCTCTTCGCGTCCATTAGCTTCATAACCATTGGAATTGGCATTGCTATTTGAAGTCCCAGAAGCACTCTGTGCGAAGTCTCCCGTGCCTTGTCTGCTTAGAGAATCAAGAGTGGATGGCTGTGGTGTATATGATGAAAACGCGCTAATTTGCATAATACAGCTCCAAAAGTAAAATATATCTATGAGAACTTAAGCAAAAAACAATCCATATTTATAATCACACAATATGCGTAGGATTTGTAAGCCTTTTGTGTAGTATTTTGTGGTTTTTAGGATATAATCATTTGTTTTTAAACTACATAGTGGGAGAGAAAATGAACTTAGATGACATTAAAACTATTGATGCACAATATGTGTTGCATACTTACAAGCGTGCAGATGTTGCCTTTAAAAAAGGAAAAAACGCAACTTTATACGATGAAGCAGGAAAAGACTATATAGATTTTGGTGCGGGTATTGGCGTAGTGAGTGTAGGACACGGCAATAAAGCCCTTGCAAAGGCAATCAACAAAGCTGCAAAAAGACTTATCCACACTTCAAATCTCTACCATATCGCTCCACAAGCAAGACTTGCAAAAAAAATCATCGATTGCTATACAAAAGATTCTCGCTCAAACACCAAGTATCGCGTATTTTTCTCAAACTCTGGGGCAGAAGCAAATGAATGCGCTATCAAAATAGCACGCAAATTTGGGAATCCAAGCGGGCGATACAAAATTATCACGCTAGATTCTAGCTTTCACGGGCGCACCATTGCTTCGCTCAAAGCCACAGGGCAGGACAAAATGCACCAACATTTTGGTCCGTATCCTGATGGATTTGTGTATGCAAAAGATATTAAAGACATTGCTAATGTCTTAGATTCTCAAACTTGCGCCGTGCTTTTAGAGCTCGTGCAGGGCGAAGGTGGAATTGAGCAAATGGATAAAGCTCAAGTAATCGAGCTTGCACAGCTCTTAAAGTCCAAAAATATCCTGCTAATGGTCGATGAAGTGCAAAGTGGTATCTATCGTAGTGGAGAAATCTTTGCTTCTAAAGTCTATGGGATAGAGCCTGATGTCATCACAATGGCAAAGGGGCTAGCTGGTGGCGTGCCAATAGGTGCGTGTATGACAAGTCGTGTCGATATTTTCGCGCCGAGCGAGCACGGGACCACATTTGGGGGTAATTTCCTAAGCACAAGTGCTGGCTTAAAGGCTATAAAAATCCTAGAAAAAGCCTATAATAGCGGAAAACTAAAGCGCACGATTATGTATTTTAACGCCAAATTAGATTCTATCCTTAAAAAATACCCCACGCTTTTTATCCATAAAACAGGGCTTGGGTTAATGTGTGGATTAAAGGCAAAGAGCGAGCAAGTCCAGCAAGATGTCTTACAAGCGTGCTTTACGCAACGACTCCTTGTGCTCCGCTCAGGCAAAGGCGTGGTGCGATTCCTCCCGCCATTACTTATTAGCAAGCGTGAAATTGATGAGGGATTTAGACGATTCCAAAAGGCACTCAAAAGCATTAAAACAAAGAATCAAACACCCAAAACAACAAATGCTCCTGCTTCTTTAGCAAGCAGTGCAAAGCCCAAATCTCGCACTAATGCCAAACCAAAAAAACCACGAACTACAACCATTTAGCGCGTGGATGCAAGAAAGCCTTTACGCAGATAAAGGCTACTATCATAGCACTTCCCGCGTGGGTAAAGATGGGGATTTTTATACTTCGGTGAGCGCGAGCAGATTCTTTGGTGGGAGCATTGCAAACTTTATACTTTCGCTCTTAGAGCAGGGCAAACTTTCCTTGCCACTTTATATTATTGAAATTGGTGCAGATAAGGGTTTTTTATTGCGTGATATTGCGAACTTTTTGCATTCGCTCTCTTATGGTGTGATGGAACACACTACATTTGCCACGCTTGAGCCACTTGTATCGCTACGCCAATCCCAACAAAACGCGCAGATTCCAAACTTCATTATCTATGAAAATTTCGCCCAAATCCAAGCAAGCATAGATTCTCACGCAAGTGTATTTTTTG
>CAKVEH010000172.1 GCA_934728205.1 uncultured Helicobacteraceae bacterium | reverse complement strand
CTCCAGGACACGTGGATTTTACTATTGAAGTGGAGCGTTCTATGCGTGTGCTTGATGGGGCGATAGCGGTGTTTTGCTCAGTGGGTGGTGTGCAACCTCAAAGCGAGACCGTGTGGCGACAGGCAAACAAATATGGCGTGCCACGAATGGTTTTTGTCAATAAGATGGACAGGACAGGCGCGAATTTTTATAGTGTAGAATCTCAAATCAAAGAGCGACTAAAGGCAAATCCTGTGCCTATCAATATCCCAATCGGTGCAGAGGAAAATTTCAAAGGTGTTGTGGATTTAATCGCTATGAAAGCAATCGTGTGGAATGATGAGTCAATGGGTGCAAAGTATGACATTGAGGAGATTCCTGCTGATTTGCAAGACAAGGCTAAAGAGTATAGAGAAAAACTTTTAGAATCTGTGGCTGAACAAGATGAAACACTAATGGAGAAATATCTTGGTGGCGAGGAATTAAGCCTTGAGGAGATTAAAAAGGGCATAAAGATTGGTTGCCACAATATGAGTCTTATCCCAATGCTTTGTGGTTCGAGCTTTAAAAATAAGGGCGTGCAAACTTTGCTTGATGCGGTTGTGGATTATCTCCCTGCACCGACTGAGGTCGCTGAGATTAAGGGTATCACACCAAAAGATGAAAAAGAAATTAGTGTGGAATCTAGCGATAATGGTGCATTTGCTGGACTTGCGTTTAAGATTATGACTGACCCATTTGTAGGACAGCTCACATTCGTGCGTGCCTATCGTGGAATGCTAGAATCTGGAAGCTATGTGCTTAACTCTACTAAGGGTAAAAAGGAGCGCGTAGGGCGATTGCTAAAAATGCACTCAAATAAACGCGAGGATATTAAGGAAATTTATGCGGGTGAAATTTGTGCGTTTGTGGGATTAAAGGAAACACTCACAGGCGATACACTTTGTGATGAAAAAACCCCCGTAATTTTAGAGCGAATGGAGTTCCCAGAGCCCGTGATTCACATTGCAGTGGAGCCAAAGACTAAAGCCGACCAAGAAAAGATGTCTATTGCGCTTGGTAAGCTCGCTGAGGAAGACCCGAGCTTCCGCGTGAGCACGCAAGAGGAGACAGGGCAGACTCTTATCGGTGGTATGGGTGAGCTTCACTTAGAAATTATCGTGGATAGATTGAAGCGTGAGTTTAAAGTCGAGGCGGAAGTCGGACAGCCACAAGTGGCATTTAGAGAGACCATTAGAAGTGCGGTAGAGCAAGAGTGTAAATATGCCAAGCAGTCAGGTGGGCGCGGGCAATATGGGCATGTCTTTATCAAATTAGAGCCAAAAGAAGCAGGAAGTGGCTATGAATTTGTGAATAACATTAGTGGCGGTGTGATACCCAAAGAATATATCCCAGCGGTGGATAAAGGGATACAAGAAGCGATGCAAAGTGGTGTGCTAGCGGGTTATCCTGTCGTGGATTTTAAAGTAACGCTTTATGATGGGAGCTACCACGATGTAGATTCTAGCGAGATGGCATTTAAAATAGCGGGCTCAATGGCGTTTAAAGACGGCTGTCGCAAGGCGAATGCTGTGCTCCTCGAGCCGATGATGAAAGTCGAAGTCGAAGTGCCAGAGGAGTATATGGGTGATGTGATTGGCGATTTGAATCGCAGGCGCGGACAAATCAACTCAATGGACGATAGAATGGGCTTAAAGATTGTCAATGCGTTTGTGCCGCTGGCAGAGATGTTTGGCTACTCCACAGATTTGCGTTCGGCTACGCAGGGGCGTGGGACTTATACTATGGAGTTTGACCATTACGGCGAAGTGCCAAGCAATATTGCAAAAGAAATTATGGAAAAACGCAATGGTTAGAATCATCTAGATTCTAACACTACTTATAAAAATTTAACTATATCCAAAATCCAAAAAAACTTATCCTTGTTTAATCAACTAGGGCTTATCCTCCGAAGTGTATCATAAAGTGCTATAATGTCGCAATCTACATTACAAAAGGAGTTGGTAATGACAAAACAACAATCACCAAACAGCTTAAAAGTGCTAGGCTTTGATATAGGTGTAGCAAGCATAGGCTGGGCTTTGGTAGAAGATAGCCTCATAAGAGATGAGTGCAAAATCATTGACTGTGGTGTGCGGACTTTTGAGTCTGTGGGCGAAAAGCACAAAGAGCGTGGAGAACAAAGACGCGCTAGGCGCAATGTCGCACGGACAAAGTCTAGGCTAAAGAATATCAAAAAATATCTTTTTGAGAATTTTGCTAGTGCGCAAGGTGATTTTGTGGATTTTAACGAGTGGCAAAACAAACTTTTTGCCAAAAATAACGAGAGTGAGCAAAAAGAACAAGAAACTACTAAATCCTTATCTTTTGCGAAAAAAGGCACTAAAAGAACAAATAAGCGTTGATGAACTCTGCCAAATCATCATTCATATTGTGAAACATAGAGCATATAATGATAGCGGCAAGGAATATGAAGCCGAAAATATCCTAGAGGCGCAAGATGAGATAGTCCAAGCAGATAGTAAAAGCATAAAAGAAAAATTAAACAACAAAGATGAGAAAAAAGACAAAAATGCAGATACGAAAAAACTAAAAGCTGCAATGCAAGAAAATGTTAGGCAAGTTAGCGATAAAGCCTATCTTAATGAGCATATTTATGATAGGCAAAAAAGACTAGCACAAGAGA
>CAKVEH010000171.1 GCA_934728205.1 uncultured Helicobacteraceae bacterium | reverse complement strand
CTTTTCATTATTGCCTCTTTATTGCAATTTTATACAACGACATATTTTAATCCAAGACACGCTGGGATAGATTCCAACTCGCCTAAAATCGCTTCATTCACATCATCATCGACCACGACCACAGCTAACGCTTCTTTGTCTTTGCGCGCCATACGAAAATCTGCAATATTGATATTATGCCTTGCTAGAGTGTTCCCCACCATTCCAACGACACCCGGCACATCGGTGTTTTTAAAAAATATCATTTTTCCATTTGGCTCGACATCAAAAATAAAGCCATTTACGCCCGTGATTCTTAAATATTTGTCCTCAAACACTGCGCCATCAACGCTAAAACTATCTTGTTGAGAACGCAATGTAACTTGTATATGGCTTTTGTAGGTTTGTGAAATCTCTTTGCCACTAAATTCCACTTCCAATCCCCTCTCTTTTGCCACAAATGGCGCATTAACATAATTGATAGCATCACCTAAACTCGCACTTAGCGCACCAACCAAAGCAAATGTGCTAAGAGAATCTTTATATGCGCTTACCTCGCCTTGCGCAGTGATTTTTAATGAGCTAAAAACACCTTTGTTTGCTTGAGCGCAGATAAATGAAAGTTTTTGAATAAGCTCTAAATACATTTTAATGCTTGGTGGTAAATCCACTTCCTTAATGGGCAGATTCAACGCATTTGGATAACTTGAGCCACGAGCAGCTTCTATGGCGGCTTCAGCAGCTTGAATGGCGATTTTTTCTTGAGACTCTAAGGTATTTGCACCAATATGTGGCGTCACATAGACATTTGGCAAATCAAGAAGTTTGTTGTCTATGCCGGGCTCCTTATTAAAGACATCAATGCCAGCCCAACGAATTTTACCACTCTTTAACCCATCAAATAAATCATCTTCATTATAAAGCCCTCCGCGCGCGCAATTTATAAAAATTACGCCGTCCTTACATTTGGCGATTTCTTTTTTGGTTATCATATTTTTTGTTTCGTTATTTTTGGGCGTATGAATAGTAATAATATCACAGGCGAGAATCTCATCAAACTTTGTGGTATATTTAATCCCTGCATCCAATGCCACTGATGCGCTCACATAGGGGTCATAGGCAAGCACTTCCATTTCAAAGGCTTTGGCACGCTTTGCTACGCGCGAACCAATATTTCCAAAGCCAATCACACCGAGCTTTTTACCCTTTAATTCTGTGCCATACCAATCCTCTCTTTTCCATTTGCGCTCATTTTTGAGCTGATGATTTGCTCCCGGGAAGCTCCGCACAGCATTGATAAGATGTGCCATTGTGAGTTCTACTGCAGCTATGGTGTTTGCCGTTGGAACATTCATCACTACTATACCTTTTTTGGAGCAAGATTCTATATCCACATTATCTACGCCCACTCCAGCACGCACGATAGCTCTCACATTAGGCGCAGCCTCTAAAAACGCACTATCCACATCTGTGGAACTCCTCGTAATCGCAACTTCGCATTCTTTGAGATTTTTTAGCAATTCATCTTTTGGCAAAGATGAAAGGTCTTGTGAAGTTATGTTTTTTTGAGATTTCAACAAATCCAAACCACTCTTGTGAATATGGTCGCACACCACGATTTTTGTAGCCATTTGCACTCCTTAAGTTTAAGTTTATTTCATTACATATTGGATTCTGTAATATTGTAAATCTGCCAATAATCGTTCTAATTTAGCTTTATCGTTAATAAATACGAGCAATTTTAAGGCATTGCCACTTTTATAATAAGTGCTATCAAGGCGATTTTGTTTTAGCACTTGAGAGACGCAAAAATACTTATACTCATCAAGCCCTGTAATCTCAATGCTACGCATTATATCTTGCTCATCGCCATTTAAAAAATCAAACTTCACAAAAAGCTCTGTGGCAGGATATTGAAAGCTATCTTTAGAATCTACACCAAAATTCTCCAACCACACACTATCGCGCGTGATATTAGACACGGGGATTTGGGCGTCTGGGTATTCTCTTGGCTTTACCTTGGGTTTTATTAAATCCGTCTTAAAATATACCAACGCCGCTACACTCACGAGTGCAACAAGAAAAAATAAGATTCCTATACTGGAGAGAACTTTTTTCATTCAAACACCTTAAGAAAATTTATTTTTAATTTTATCTCCTAAAGTCATCGTTTGGCTTTCTTTGTTTGCTTGATTAAACGCTTTGAGGTTTTCTTTATTTTGCACGCGTTCTAGTCGTTTGACAGAAGCACGGACTTTATTGTTGCGCTCATCGATAGCATATATAGCGCATTTTAAAGTGTCTCCTTTTTTAAGGTTTTCAATTTGGTCTTTTGGAATATCTTCATTTTTGACAAGCACTTCCACGCCATCAACCTCAATAAACACACCAAAATCCTTAATGTCTATAACGACTCCCTCGACAATAGAATCTATCCCGTGCTTTTTAGCAAACGCTTTAGCTGGAGAATCGCTTAAAAGTCTCTTACTTAGGGAAATTCTTTCATTCACAGAATCAATCCTTACGATTTTTACTTCTATTTCATCACCGACTTTAAATGTATCTTTGCAACGCAATCCACGCTCCCAAAACGCATCTTCGTTATGCAATAACCCATCAACCGTGCCAAGATTGATAAATGCACCATATGGCATTAAGGATTCTACGGTTCCCTCCATTATAGTTCCCGGCACGATCAT
>CAKVEH010000170.1 GCA_934728205.1 uncultured Helicobacteraceae bacterium | reverse complement strand
CCCAGCATTGATAACCTTCACTCTATCGCCACTTTTAAGCCCCTCTACGAAAGAAAATGGATTGATATAAAAGCACTCTTGCTCCACTGCGCTTACCATTCCTAAGGTTTCTTTGGTGTAACTTTTGCCATCTATATGTGGGGTGGATTGTGTAAGCCCCCCGCTAGAAAATTCCACAATATCCCCAACAGACGGACGAATGCCACTAGCCACGACTACATTTGGCATAATTTTTGTAATAGAACCAAAACTTGGAGAAAGATTTGGCTTTTGCTCAAGTTTTTTGCGAATTTCATTTAATGGCATTTGCTTTCCTATCTTTATAGTAATTTTAAGTTTTTTTTGGTAGAATTTTACAAAAATTATACTACAAAAAATTTCAATAATTTTTAAGAGTAGCTTTCTAAAGGTAGAAATAAAGGCGGAAGTATGAGTGTTATAACAAAAAAAATTGATAGTGCCAACGCATCACTAAGCGGGAATATTTCGCGCGAAGTGTTAAATCAAAAAGTTGATGAAGTCATAAAGAAGATTGCCAAAGGCGTAAAGATTGATGGGTTTAGAAAGGGTAAAGTCCCAGCCAATCTCATAAAATCGCGTTACAAAGACCAAATAGATTCTGATAGCAAACAAGAAGCCATTAGAGATTTGCTTGATAGCGGGTTAAAAGAGCTTGGAATCACGCCAAATAAAATGATTGGTAACCCACTTATTAGTAAGTTTGATGAAAAGGGTGAGTATATCGAGGTGGAGATAAAAATCTCTACTGCGCCAGAATTTAGTGTGGATAATATCCAATCTTGCATTCCTCAAGTAAATCTCAAGCCAATTAGCCAAAAACAAATTGATGAGCGCATTGAAGAAATCGCAAAAAGTCGCGCACCGCTAAGCGAAGTGAATGAAAAGAGGGGATTAAAAAAAGACGATGTGGCTTTGATTGATTTTGAAGGTTTTGTCGGTGGCAAGGCTTTTGAAGGGGGTAAGGCGCAAAATTTTAGCCTTACTATTGGCTCAAATCAATTTATCGCTGGCTTTGAGGACGCGCTCATCGGTATGAAAAAAGGCGAGGAGAGAACCATTGATGTGAGATTCCCAGATGAATATCAAGCAAAGGAACTCGCTGGCAAAGATGCGCAGTTTAAGGTGAAACTTCACACTATCTCACAAAAGCAAGCTGTAAGGATTGATGATGAGTTTGCCAAATCAATGCTTGGCAAGGATGCTTCTGTGGAAAGTCTCAATGAAGCCTTTAAAGAACAACTCGAAATGGAGCAAAAAAAGGAACTCTACAACAAAGAACTAAAGGGGAAACTTTTAGAATCTTTGCTCGATTCTATCAAATTTGACTTGCCTGAACTCATTATCGAGCAAGAGATGGATATTTTATTCCGCAATGCGCTTGCGGGTGTTTCTAAAGAAGAATTTGAAAGTCTCAAAAATGATGAAACAAAGGCGAAGCAAAAACGAGAAAGATTAAGAGATGAGGCAAAAAGAAGCGTGCAAGCGACCTTTATCATAGATGCCTTAGCGCGTAAAAATAATATCACTATTAACGATAATGAAGTGTTGCAAACGGTGTATTATGAAGCGATGATGATGGGACAAGATGCGCAAAAAACCATTGAATATTACAGAGAAAACAACATTTTGCCTGCAATTAAAATGGCGATGATTGAAGATAGGGTGCTGCACTTTTTGCTTGATTCTCACAATCCAAACACAAAAAATAGCGAACCTCAAGCAAAAAATACACAGGCAAAAAAACCTAAGGGCACAAAAAGCGACACTTAAAAAATTAACTTAAAAAGGATATTTATGAGCAACTACATTCCCTATGTCATCGAACGCACTGGTCGAGGAGAGCGGAGCTATGATATTTACTCGCGCTTGCTAAAAGACCGCATTATTTTACTTAGTGGGGAAATCAATGATTATGTCGCCTCAAGCATTGTGGCACAACTTTTGTTTTTAGAGGCTGAAGACCCAGAGAAAGATATAAGCTTTTATATCAACTCTCCCGGTGGTGTGATTACAAGTGCTTTTAGCATTTATGATACGATGAATTACATTCGCCCTGATATTTGCACTATTTGCATTGGGCAAGCAGCAAGTGCTGGTGCGTTTTTGCTAAGTAGCGGAACAAAGGGCAAGCGATATTCTTTGCCAAATTCACGCATAATGATTCATCAGCCATTAGGTGGAGCACAAGGGCAAGCGACCGATATTGAGATTCAGACGCAAGAGATTTTGCGCCTGAAAAAAAGCCTTAATGAAATTATGGCGAAAAACACTGGGCAAAGTCTTAAAAAAATCTCACAAGACACCGAAAGGGATTTTTATCTTAGCGGTGAGCAAGCGGTGGAATATGGATTGGTCGATGAGATTTTGTCTAAAAGTTTGAAATAGGGTGGATTGATAATGCCAGAAGATAATAACGATTTTTTTGGGAATCTTGGCTTAGAACTAGAGAGTGAGAAGAGTGATACAGGCTCTGGTGGCTCTTCTGCAGATTCAGGTAATGCCAAAGAAAAAATTGATGAGATTTCCAAAAAGGCTATTAAAATGCTGGGTGAAGGGAATATATTTCCGTTGCCTGAGAACTTTGAGAGTCTTTTTGAGCGACTTCTTAAGCAAGATAGTGATAAAAAAACGCGCAACAAGATTCTCAAAGTTATGGAA
>CAKVEH010000169.1 GCA_934728205.1 uncultured Helicobacteraceae bacterium | reverse complement strand
ATGCTATGTTAAAACTTTCATTCATTTGCCGTAGAGAACTACAACTGGAGGATGGGAAAAAATGGCTCAAAAAAGCACATACACGGGCAAGACAATCAATGAAATGGCAAAGCTAGATTTACAATGCCACAATGATGAAACATTGCCTAATGGCAAAGAGGCTTGTGATGAAATGGATGAGGCATTTGAAAAGTTAGAGAGGGCTTGTGAGGCAGAGAAAGCACAGGCTTGTTTTGAGTTGGGCGCATTTTGGGCGCAATGGCATAAAGGCTATGTCCTTGAAATTTCAAGCGGTTCAATGCAATTTGAATTAGTAGAAAAATATTATTCAAAATCTTGTTATTTTGGACTACAAAAAGCCTGTGAAGCGCAAAATGACTTTTATGAAAAGGCATTTATCAATGATTGTGAAAATAATATGAGTTGCGGGAAACTTGGCGTATTTTATTATTATAAAGGCGACTACGACAAGGCTAGAGAGTATTTGCAGAGCGATTGTGATTTGGATAGCGAAACTAACGAAAACGAATCGTGCTATGTTTTAGGCAGAATGTTTGCACTAGGATTGGGTGTGTCTAAAAATCTATCAAAAGCCGAATTGGCGTGGGATAAAGTCTGCACTGATAGCTATACAAGGGATGAGGATTATTGCTGGGAAGTTATGGATATATACAAAGATGGCGATAAAGAGATGGGTATCGCACCAAATAGCCCAAAATACATCTACTATGCTGACAAACTTTGCCACACGCATATAGAAGGCGGTCCGAATAATTGCGATGATTTGGCAAAAATCTATGAAGATGGCGACAAATCGCTAGGAATCGCCAAAGATAGCCAAAAATCGCTGTATTATTATGGAATGCTGTGCGATGCTTACAATTATGACGAGATATTTTGCGACAAAGTTAATCCCACGCGCGAAAAGCTGTGCGCCCAAAATGACGGCAAATCCTGCTATCAACTCTATAAATTTCATAGCAATAGGGATTGGGATAAAGGAGACAAAAGAGACGCCAAAAAGGCACAAAGATTTTTGCAAGCGGCTTGTGATTTGGCATTTGGCGATGCGTGTTTGACAATCGCAGGGGATTATTTTGAGCGTGGGGATTATGACAATGCAGAGGCTTATAGTGGCAAAGGCTGCTACTACAAATACAAAAATATTTATGATAAATATGTCGCTTGTCAAAAAACAAATGATGATTGCGATAAAGAATGCGCGCAAGAGTATGATGAATATAAAAATTGCAACAATCGCTGGGAAGTAAAGATTTGGAGAGCAAAGAAAGGCTATAAATAAGTGTAGATTCGCACGAGATTGCTTGAAATGCACTTAAAATGCTGTGAATGATGTTTGATTTGTCTCAAAGAAAGAATTTTTGTTTTTTAAATTAGGGCTATCTTTTGATAGCTAATGTTATTTGCTTCTTTGGAATCTTTAAAAGGGATAAAGGATGGATTTACAAAGCAAGGATTTATTAGTCCTTGCTTTGCTTTATTGATGATAGATTCGCTCATATTTGTCCTTATGGTTAGTGTGCCATTATCTAGTTTTGCCATAGTTGTTTGTTTGGAATGTTGATTATAGCAAAAAATAGGTGTATTTTTTATAATTGTGTTTTTGCTTTGAGATTCTAACTCTTGTAAGTTTATATTGCATAGATGAATCTCAAAATTGCCTTTGTTGCTAAAAGTATCTTGGATTTGATTAAGTTTTAGTTTGATTCCAAAGGTGGAGTAAGTTTTGTTTGGATAAATGGTGGAGTCTAATATATAAGCATTTACAGGATTTTTGGCATTTGCATTTGCTTGTAATGTTTTAATATAGCATTTATAATTACTTAAAGTAATAAGCGTTGCTTTAGAATCTCTATCTTTGACAAACAAATCATTGCTGTTATCTATGGAGTATATGAGATTATTATAGTGAGCTATTTTTTCTGTGGGATTGTGCGGATTAGATTCTAGCTTTAATATTTCTTTAGTGGCTAGAGAAGTGATGGTTATAGATTCATTATTTTTGTTGTTAGTTTGGGTGGTGGTTGGATTGGGAATCTTGTTCATCGCATTCTTATCGCTATTTATTTTACGGGACATAGATACATATTAAGCATTATTGGCTCTCCATCAAGATATTCTTCATCAAAATAGGTTACCAAAGAACCATCTTTGTCAATATATATAACTTGATACCTATCGTATTTACTCCAATCAGTACCCACACTGTTATAGTATTCTAAATCGCTACCTTGTTTATATTTACTTAATTCCATAAGCACAATATGAAACCTTGTTGTTATATTATTTTTAAATCCCCTACTTATGCTCACAATTTTATAAAAATGCTCTTTTGAGTTCTTATTGACTTTGAGTGTCAAAGTCCTATCTTTTGCTTGGCTAAATATCATATACATAGTTTTATCATTGCATTGATTTAAATCTTTTGCAAATGTCCGCCCCCAAAATGTTTTATCCTCATAGTATATAAAATTATATTGTGAAATCTCATCGCCTATGAATATTTCTTCACTTGTAAGCAGTATAGAAGCATACAAAAAATGTAGTGGCAAAAAAACCATAATTTGCAAGTATTTTTTCATTTTACAACTCCTTATGTATAAGATAAATTTTTGCGAATTCTATACATATTTGCTATCTTACTTATCAGCACTCAAGCAG
>CAKVEH010000168.1 GCA_934728205.1 uncultured Helicobacteraceae bacterium | reverse complement strand
GTGCTATCCCACATAAAGAGATTCAGTGCGTTAATCGCCCTACCTCCCATCGCAAAAATATCACTTAGAGAGTTAGCCGCTGCGATTTGTCCATATAAATACGGGTCATCAACAATAGGCGTGATAAAATCTACCGTGCTAAGCAAAACTAATCCATTTGGCAATTCTTTGCTTTGTGGCATACCCTGCTGGGAATCTAACAGGCAATCTAAGGCAAGCGCACCTGCATCATCACTGCCATCAAAGCCGACCAAAAGTGCGTCATTGCGTGGCTGGGCAAGGCTACCTGTAATTTGTCGTAAGTCCTCCGGACCCATTTTTGCAGCTCACCCAGCACAGGAGACAAATTGCGTTAATTTATATTCATTCATTTAACCTCACTTACAATGATATGACGCCATCACCCTTTAGCATTTCTTCGATTGCTTCTAATGCGTTGCCTATCATTCCTACCTTTACTCGCTCTGTAAGCGCAAAGTAACTCAAACAAGAACCACAGGAATACACTTGCACGCCGAGTTTTTCAAGTTCTTTTAAGGCTTCTACGATTTCGTCATTTTGCACTTCGCCATTATCGGTGGTGAGAAGCACACCACGATTGAGAAAAAATATCCTTTGTGGGAGAACTTGTGTGTTTGTAAGGGCTTTTAAAAATGCGTTGATAAGCATTACTCCAAGTTCGCCCTCGCCTATTTTATCACTTCTCACAAGGAGCGTCTTAGGTAGAATCTTGTTGCTTAATTCCTGTGTTTTTTGTGCCTCCAACTTTGCTTTTATGATTATCATAAATTGTTTTTTGTCATTGGAGTGCCCAACTTCAAAAGCATAGCCCTCTTTTTTTAAAAATCGTGAGATATTTTCCTCTGCACTCACGCTATTGCCTATGACCTCATAATGTGCGTGCTTGAGTGTCTCGCTTGTTACACCATTGAGCGTTTTTTTAACACGCAAAAGTGGCTCAGGACAAGCTAAATTACGCACATCAATATTGACATTATCACCCATTGTTTATCCTTGTATCAAAACTTCAATGCAAAACGCGTATTGTAGCATATTTTGCTTTTTTCAAAGATTAAAATCATAAGCAAGTGAGAATCTAATGCCATTTTTGTGAGTGGAGGCGACATTTTCCACGCTTTAGCTTTCCTAAAAAAAGGATTTTTGTGCGTGTTTTGCGTGTGATTCTCTTTAGTGCGTGCCTATGCTTGGCGTGGATACAAAACAATATTTCATATTCCTCTCCACTTTGGATACGCCATTTTTGCCCTCCATTTTGAAGTCGTTTAAATGTTTGACTTGGAATAAGGTTTAGGTTTGAATGGGATAAGAGTTTGGGAATGTCTTGGAGCAAGCCATCAGAAATATCCATACTTGAGCGAATGTATCTGCCAAAAGATTGCATAAAACAAATGCGTGGCAATGGGAGATAGAATCTGTTATGCAGGCTTTTTCTTTGATTTTTTAGCACTTGCGTTGTAAGATTGCTTAGATTCTTTTGCATTGGCTTAAAGCGCAATAAATTGCGCAATGTCTTTAGACTAAAACCTATTCCAAAATCTCCCTGCGTGCAAAAAAGCAAAGAACCACTTTGGCTATGGCGTGAAATAGGCTTGTTGGCAAATCCAAAAAGCGTGATATGAAAGGCAAGTTTTTCACCCAACATTGTATCTCCGCCTATGATACGAATATGAAAGTTTTTGCATACATCGCTAAATCCATTCACTATTTGAGTAATTTGGGATTTGTTCATATCTTTGGCAATTACAAGGCTTATGAGGGCAAATGCCGGCGTAGCATTTTTAGCAATAAAATCAGAAATATTAACCAAAAATGCTTTGCAAGCGAGCATATAAGGACTAAACCACTTTCGCTTGAAATGAATATCTTCACAAAAACCATCAACCGCACTAATACAATGAGAATCTTTTGTGAGGGATTGAAAATCTTTCATAGAATGATTGCTTGAAGAGGTATTCCCCCAAAGCGAATATTTGTGTGTATGATGATGTAATTCTTTTTTAAACACAAAGACATCATCATCAAATTTGGCACACACGCCATTTTTTTGTCCAATTTTTTGCAAAGAAGCGATAAAGAATTCTTCAATGCTTTGTGCCATTCACGCGACTTTGTCTCTTTTATAAGGTGCGTTTTCTCTTACTAGTCGAAAGAGAAAGTGTGTGAATCTCATCTAAGATTCTAACTTCAATATGCAAAACTCCACTTTTTAAGGACTTTGGAGGAATGACAATAAAGCCACCTTTTGCCTCTCCATTTGTCTTAAGTGTATTTTTACGCAAATAACTTGAGAGGATAATAGACTTTATGCGCCGTTTTTCTTCTAATTGCTGCTCTTGTTCAATTCTATCGCGCGCACCAAACCACGGGTCATAAAAAACAAACCCGGGGTATCCGCGATAAATTAAAGATGGATAGGTGGCGTAAGGATATGTCTTAGATTGCGATGGTTCTTTAGATACAACAACGCCAAACGACTCAATAGCAAGTCCAAAATTCAAACCAGATTGCTTCACCTCTTCAAAATTTAAAATTTTCACGGGATTGGAGTTATAAAATGCAGATACACTTGGCGTATCAAAGATAAATTCCTCGTCATTTTCTTGTGTTTGCGTGCTTGATTTTTCTTGGGTTTTTAGCGTGGCAGCAATGTAAATTGCCAAAGGTTCATTTTGGGTTTT
>CAKVEH010000167.1 GCA_934728205.1 uncultured Helicobacteraceae bacterium | reverse complement strand
ATATTGATCTAATAAAAAAATGGCTTTTTTGTATTTATTTCCTTTTAGTTTTTCTATAATATTTGTATAGACTTTTTCAAATTCCCCATTTATTATTCGTGCTGAGTTATTAGTCCCTCTTTGTATTAGTGTTTGTTGTAAAAATTCAAAAGTCGCCTTATTTCTCTCAATGCAGTATATAGGAATGTCGAAATCAATCTGCTTAAATTTATTATTTTCTCTTTCAAATGAAATTTCTTTTTTAAGTCTTTCGATAGTTTCTAAAATTCTTAATGGGCTACCTAGAATCTCTTGCCCTTTAAGACTTTTGTATAGCCCACCGCCAGAAAATCCATCAACAATAGCAAATCTTAAACTAGAAGTGTATGGGTGTATTGTCAAAAGTCGCATATATGCGCTTAAATACTCTTCAATAATCTCAAGTTTAACTATGCTATGGTCATCAATCAATGGCAATTCGCCACCGACACCCCATATATACTTTTCTTTTTTAGCCATTGATTATTTACTACCTGTGCAGTATCTCTAATCGCTCTAATATCTTCTTAAAATCCGATAATGAATT
The DNA here is from genome assembly GCA_934728205.1 of uncultured Helicobacteraceae bacterium. Lineage (GTDB taxonomy): Bacteria > Campylobacterota > Campylobacteria > Campylobacterales > Helicobacteraceae > Helicobacter_F. Next base: position 2,177 of record CAKVEH010000167.1, on the reverse strand, counting down.
TTTATTATTTTTTAATTCCAAAAATTCTATGCCTAAAGATTTTAATTGATTTTTATTTTGCAAACTTAAAGTGTCGGCAATAAAAATATGGCTATCTCTTGCGATTACTGCGTCTGCGGATTCTGGATTTCCTTTGCCCATTAGTTTTACTTCCACTCTATAAATCTTGCTTTTATCTTTATTAAAAAGTTTGAAATCTACTTCTCTATCAAAATCTAATTCGCCATCTTTTCTAAAAATATTGGGGTTTATAAATTCTTTTGGCACTCCGCATAAAGCACATAATTCCAACATTAAAGGTTTTTCAACTCTTTTTCCTATACTGCTCCAAGCTCCACCACGCAATGCAATTTTCTTTGTTGCAAGAGCGTTTATCACAAGCAAACTTTCGCTTAAATTAAGTTCAACGCTAATATTTTTATAAGAAATTTTTATGCTAATTCCTATATTGTCGCTTTCGTTTCCAAGGGAATTTAAAATAGATTCCAAATAATCAATATTGCTATTTGCAACATTTATCATAATTTCTTTTGTCGCGCTTCCATAAATATTGCTAACCGTCTTTTTATTCATTCCCGCAAAAATTGCCGCGTCATCAGGTTTGATTTTCTCATTGTTGATAAAATTCCTTTTATACCAATCTAAATTTATATTTGTGTCGTTCATTTTAGCATTCAAAATTTTTTTAAAAAATTCCAAAGCAAAATCTAAAAATTCAATATTGATTGCGTTAATGACTTCCTCTCTATAATCTTTTCCGCTAATAAGTTTATCTATCGTTTGTTTAATTACTATTTCGTTAAATCTCATAAAAACCGCTCTTTTTTAAAATGTTGCAATATTCTTTATTTTGTTCGCAAAGCAAAGGCATTCTATTCATTTTTATAGCGACTTTTCCAAATGTCCCGCTTCCTGCAAACGGGTCGCATACAATGTCGTTTTCAAAAGAATAATATTTTAAAACCTTCTCGCAAAGTTCGGAGGGAAAAACCGCGGGGTGATTTTTGTCCGATTTTGGCGAAATATACCAACAATTTGTAGAATCTATTTGCTCGTCATTTTTAAGATTTTTGTTGCATAATTTTGTGTGAGCTTTAATATTTTTATCAAGCAAAAAAGGTGAATTTTTGCGATAAACCATAATACTTTCCGTAATGCAATTTGGTTTATAACTTAAAGGCTTTTTAGTTTGCAAATATCCCGCTATACGATTTGGGACCGAATACTCTGGCTTTATCCAAATAATTTCATCGATAAAATAAAATCCCGCTTCTATTAAGATTTTATGAAAGTCAAAATGTATTGGATAGCGAATCGATTCAAATTCTCGCCCCGCTCTTTTGGTAATCACAGGCGAAACATTGATAAGCATAAACCTGCCATCTTCTAAAATCCTATGGCATTGTTTTAGAGTTTCAAACATAGAATTTAAATATTCTTGGTAGCTTTTATAATCGCTGTAAATTCTTGCGTTATAATATGGCGGAGAAGTAAAAATAAGTTGAATTTGCTTATCTTTGATTTTATTTAGAGTTATGCGATTATCGCCGATTAAAAGCGATGGTTTTGTGATTTGTTTTTCTTGTGATTGTGTGCTTTGTCGTTTTTGTCTAAACTCATAATATTCAAACATTTTTTGCATAACTTCATTATTATAATGTGCCAACATTTTATCACGCAATTTTCTAAATCGCTCATCATTTTTTGCCTTATATAACGCTGTGCGAAACATTTGATAAATAATATCCATATAGTGAGTGTTAAACGCTTCTTTAGCTAAAAATTCATAGATTTTGTTATTATTTTTTTGCCTGCCGATAGATGAGACAATCTCTCTTTTTAGCTCAATTTCAAAATCCTCATAAAAAAGTTTTAGCAAATTTTCAAGGTTAGATTCACTGCGCTCTAATCCTAGTTTTTTGATAGATTCTAATGTGATTTTTGGCTTTTGGGTTGTTATAAAATCCAAAGAAATAGATTCGGAGGTAGAATGCGTAGAATCGCTATAATCAAAAAGCGCGTTTGTCATCTTATATCCTTGTATTTTTTTGGTATTTTATCGTATTTGGCATTATTTTTATCACAAATTCGCGCCATTACCGCCTATGCAGTCCGCATTCTTTGTGGTCGGGATTTTCCCACCACCAGCGTCCTGCGCGTATATCCTCGCCATCTTT
>CAKVEH010000166.1 GCA_934728205.1 uncultured Helicobacteraceae bacterium | reverse complement strand
CTGTGTAGGGGTTTATTAAGTTTTGTGCTATTGATTTTGGATTTAGATTCTGTATTTTTGGTTTGTTGGGAAATGCTTTGGTGATTACACCAAAGCATTTAGTATTAAGAAAGCTGTGCTTTTAGCATCCAAATGGCTTTTTGCAGGCTTGCACATTTGTCATCAGCATACGCACCACTTACTTTATCGCCACTTTCATCAGCAAGCTGTGATAGCTCTGCGAATGTTTTTTCAAAATATTCATAATCACTAAGCACCGCTTTTAGCACGGTTTTAGAATCAAAGCTACTTTTGCTTTCCTCTTTGATTTTAGCATTTTTACCAATATCACTCATTGTGAGATATGGAGTGCCACCAAGCTGTAAGATTCTCTCTGCAGTATCATCAAAGACCTCTGCAAATTCCTCATAAATTTCTTGCAATGCTTTGTGAGTAGGGTGGAAATCCATTCCTCTTACATTCCAGTGGTAATTATGCACCTTTACATAAAAGACTTGTGCGTCTGCTTGAAGCTGTTTAAGCTTATCGATTACTTTACTCATTTGTTTCTCCTTGTAGTTTAGATTTTGTCTTAATTTTTTAAGACAACGCAATTCTAAATAAGATTTGTAAATAAATAATCAATAATTTTTATTAAATACTATTTATTACTTAGATAAACTTCGTAAATTTTTAAATAATTAGCATATAAGAATTTGCAAAAAAACGACTTTATTATTCATTTTTGTATAAAATGTCCTCGATTTTAAATTTTTTATAAGGAGTTTGTTATGCGATACATAGCATCAGTTCTTTTGAGTGTATTTGTCGTTCTTTCGTTTCTAGGTTGTCCTTCAAAAAATGGTAACCTTAAAAATCACGGGCTTAAAGGTGCTCCAGAGTGGGTTCTTACACAAGGTGTAGATGGCGAGACTTATGGTGTTGGTAGTGCGAAAATCACTAATGAGAACATTAACTGGGCGATGAAAGAAGCTACAACTAAGGGCACAGCGGAGTTGGCTGGAATCTTTGAGCAAAAAATCGAAGAAAAAACAAAGATTTTAGAAAAAGATGGCAACACAGAGAGTGTAAGAGCTATACGACAGAGTATTGATAAACTTTTGGCAGGTGCTACACGCACAGCTACTTGGGTAAGTGATACAGGCGTGCTTTATGCTAAAGTGCAGATTAAAGAAATTGATAACAAGTTGTTAAATAAAAACATCCAATCAGTGCGAAAAGTTGATAAAGAAGCCGCTAAAGCCCTATCAGAAGTTGTTGATGAACTCATTGACGGCAAGAAATAGTCATCAAAAATCATCTTTCCGCGCTTAAGTTTTTTAAGCGCGGGTTTTATAATGTCTAATCAATCTCCACAATACACCAATATAGATTCTCAAAACACCAGCACTATCGTTTTTGGTCCTGTTTTATCACGCAGATTTGGCACTTCGTTAGGCGTTGATTTATCTCCACAGCTTAAACAATGCAACTTTGATTGTCTTTATTGTGAGTTAAAAGCCGCTAAAAGTATAGATTCTATGCGTAGTGTAGTGAGTGTCGATGAGATTATACGCCACATTGCGCAAGCCATCCAAAAAATAGGCGCACACAATCTCAATGTGCTGACATTTACTGCAAATGGTGAGCCTACGCTCTATCCACATTTATACGAGCTTATTACGCAGGTAAAAGCAATTTTGCCAAGTGGCATTCGCACACTTATCCTAAGCAATGGCTCGCTTTTTTGGCGAGCAGAAGTTGCTCGTGCATTGCGCGAATTTGATATTGTGAAGTTTTCGCTTGACTCAAGTAATCCTAAAAATTTTGCTCGCATAGATAGACCGCACAAAAGTTTAGATTTGGAGCGGATAAAAAGTGGAATCAAACACTTTAGTGAGGAGTTTGGCGGGATTCTTATTGGTGAAGTTTTGTTGCTTAAAGGTGTGAATGACAGCGAGCAAGATGCCATTGCCCTCGCGCAGTTTCTTAAAGAAATTAACCTCACACGCCTTGATATTGGCACACTTGATAGACCTCCAGCACACAGAGCCTTGCCCTTAAGTTTTGAGGAAATACAATCTTATGCTAAGCATTTTAGCGGGCTCAATGTGCATTTGCCAATTCGCCATAAAAATGCTACAAACAATTCTTGCAACAATCATTTGACAAGGGACATAAGCGCGCAAGAACTTATAGAATCTATTGCAAGACGCCCGCTAAGTGTAGTTGATATACAAACGCTTTTTTCGCCAGCAAGCCAAGAGCTGATTGCTAAACTTATCGATGAGAAAATCTTAATATGGGAGAGAGTAGGGGATATAGAGTTTTTAAAAGTGCGATAAAGTTAGAATCTACCAAAGGTAGATTCTAAAATGTGCGTTATTTCTCAACAGCTTCTATCTCGATAGAAATCCCCACAATATCGCTCACTTGGTTATCTGGTGTATTACTACCGACTTTGAAGTCTTTTCTATTAAGCTCGCCACTAAGTGAGAGTGAAATCACATCTTTGCCACTTTTTGGGTGCTTGATAGGACCGCTTAGCTCTGCTTTAAAGGCGATATTTTTAGTAACATTGCGGATTTTTACATCAGCATAGAGCTTGCCTTTTTCAAACTTCGTCATTTTAAAGGTTGCTTTTGGGAATCCTTTTGCATCAAAGAAATCCTTTGCCTTTAAGTGGTCATCGCGTGAGCTGTTGTTTGTGTTAATATCAGCGATATTGACTTCACCGACAAGCCCTTTGACATTTTTACCATCAAAATCAACGCTACCGCTAAGTTTCTTAAAATCACCCTTAACTTTACTTACCATCATATG
>CAKVEH010000165.1 GCA_934728205.1 uncultured Helicobacteraceae bacterium | reverse complement strand
CTGTCGTGCTATTTAATATGGGAGGACCAACTTCACTCTTTGAGGTCGAGGGGTTTTTAAAAAACCTCTTTAACGACCCAAATATCCTTGATATTAAAAGCTCTTTTTTGCGCTCTATTTTAGCAAGCCTCATCACTAACAAACGCCTTGAAGAATCTAAAAAAATATATCAAACAATCGGCGGTGCTTCGCCTATCATCTCGCATACTTTTGCACTCACAGAGATTTTAAACTCCTTAGATAATGAGCATTTTTACACTTATTGTATGCGTTATAGCCCGCCATTTGCTAAAGATGTCTTTGCAGATTTACAGCAAAAAGGCGTAGATTCTATTGTCCTTTTTTCAATGTATCCACAATACTCTTTTACCACGACAAAATCTTCCCTACTCGACATTCACGCCGCACTAAAGGAGCTAAAATTCGCGCCTAAAATCCGCGTAGTTGAGCAGTATTTTTCACATTTGGAATATAACGAGCTCATTCTCAAGCGCATTTTACAAGCACTCGGAGAGAAAAATCCACGCGATTACACATTGCTTTTTTCCACACACGCTATCCCTCAAGCCACCGTGAAAAAAGGCGATAATTATCCTTATGAATGCACGCAAAATGTCGATACTTTCACGCAAGTCGCCAAACAAAAAGGGGTGGAGTTTGATGAGATTTTGCTTGGATTCCAATCAAAACTTGGTCCTGTGAAATGGACTACTCCCGCAACAAAAGACACGATAAAGGCACTAAAAGGACGCAATGTAGTGGTGTTCCCTCTTTCATTTACGATTGATAATTCTGAAACAGATTATGAGCTTAGCATTGATTATACAAATCTTGCTAAACAAAGCGGGCTTAGTGATTATATTGTGGCAAAGTGCTTTAATGCGGAGCAAGACTTCGCAAAATTTATCATCAAAATGGTGCAATCTTAAAAAACATAAAAGGCAAAAAGATGAAAAAATGTATGTTGTTTATTTTGGTTTTTGGTGTGGGGGTGTTGTTTAATGCGTGCGAAGATTCACTTGTGCTCTCTAGTGGAAATGACATTGATGAAAAAACTTTGCACGATATAGAATCAATGGATAAAGCAAGTTATGCTGGATTAGAAAATGTCTTTTTAGATTCTAAAAATATCGACTCTAATGGCAAACCAACGCTTTTAATCTTTGGCAAAAATAACTGCCCATATTGCGACAAACTTAAAGATGATATTAAAACAAATGCTTCTATGCAAGAGATTCTTGCTAAAAACTTTAGCGCGTATTACATTAACATCGATTACTCCAAACTTCACTATTTGGCACAATTTTTTGGCAAGATTGCGTCCTATGAAATGACAACTTTAGAGCTCGCTAAAGCATATCAAATCCGCCCAACACCCACGCTTGTATTTTTGGATTCTCAAGGGATACCATTTTTTACCTATCCGGGATATTTGCAACCAAAGCAATTTAGCCTGCTCCTTGAACTTGCTAAAGAGTATATAATCGTGCAAGCAGATTCTACTAATGTGCTATCAAAGCAAATAATGCAATCCCTAGAATCTAGCGTGGCACAATAAGGAGTAATAATGCAAATACTTAACAACCCAAACGCAAGCCTCAAACTCTTGTTTGCTAATATGAAAATTACTATCGCGCTAATGGCGATATACGCCATTGCATGTGGGATAGCGACTTTTATCGAACGTGATTTAGGCACACTTAGTGCTAGAGCTATTGTCTATGATGCGTGGTGGTTTGATGTCTTGCATTTGTGGCTCGCTCTGTCTTTGCTTGGCTCTTTTATCACTACTAAAGCGTGGCAACGCAAAAAATACGCTTCTCTTTTATTGCACTTTTCATTTATTGTCATTATCTTTGGTGCTGGAATCACACGCTTTTTTGGCTTTGAGGGGCAAATGCCAATAGAGCAAAACACAAGCGCAAATATTATTTATTCTGCTGAGCCATACCTTGTTATTCAAGGATTTAACAAAGATACACGAAAGATTGAGGGCGTGGAGATTCCTTTTAATATCAATGCACACAAACAATATGAGGTTGATTTTTTTGATAAAAAACTCTATGTGAATGTCTCAAATGTCGGGGCAAAGGTCGATGAATTTAAAAATTCTTATACAAGTCTTGATTTGGCATTATTCTTTGACACTGATTTGACGCAAAAAAGCACTATATTTGGGGGTATTGATTGGGAAAACCTTAAAGAAAGTGCAATAACAACTGAAATTATGCAATCCCCATTAGGAAATATCGCGCAAAATACACGCATCGATATGCAAGATTATGTGTTTTTTGTCTCTTGGGGGAGCAAAAGTATTGTTTTGCCATTTCACATTCACTTAGATTCTTTTGTGTTGGAGCGATATGCTGGCTCAAATATGCCAAGCTCGTATGAATCCTTTGTCGAAGTGCAAGATGAGCAAAACAACTACTTTAAAAAGGAACGGATTTTTATGAATAATGTGCTAGATTACGGAGGGTATCGATTCTTTCAAAGCTCATATTTCCCCGATGAGAGTGGGACAATCCTTTCTGTGAATAATGACCCCGGTAAAGTGCCAACATACATTGGATACACACTTTTAATCATTTCTATGATTTGGTTGCTTGTGGATAAAAACTCTCGATTCCGCACTTTAGCACGATTTGTCAAATCTCAATCACTTGCGCTTATTGTGAGCGCAGCTGCGCTTATTTCTTTGCCACAAATCGCATATAGTATGCCTTATGTTAGTGAGCTTAGCGAAGAACCAAAATCCAATCAACTACAAGAAACCCAAAATGCACAAAAAGTAGAGCAAACGCAAGAATCTAATG
>CAKVEH010000164.1 GCA_934728205.1 uncultured Helicobacteraceae bacterium | reverse complement strand
GCAGTGAGCCTCTTAAAATATCAACAATATCAAGTCGTTTTTTGCGTGGAAAAGATTTTAGGAAATTCACGACTGTCATTCCCTTTTCTTTCATTACGCTTTTGAAAAATTCAACTGAATCATCAATTAAAATCGGCTCTTGTGGAATTTTATATTCTTCAAATTCTTCGGGTTCGATTTCCATGACTGTTGCAATTCGCTCTAACGTCGTTGCTCTCGTTGAAAACGGAATGGAATTGTCTATCAGGTTATACACATAAGATAATGTAACCCCGATCATTTCGGCAAAATCTTTTTTATGAATATCATTTTTTTCCACACTTACAATCATAATACCCTCATAATCTTGCAAACTATCTTCGATTTCTCCATAAGCATTGACAAACAAACTATCACCATAAAATTTCCAATTATGCCCATCGATACATTCATCTCCCACACGATTTACTCGCAGAAGTGCGTTAGAGGCTAGAAATGCACGCATTTTACATAGGCTTCGCCAGCGCAAATGTGTGTCAAAAGTGCTTGCGGTTGGCACGATAAGCAAATCATAATTGTGTGTTTTCATCTTTATCATAAGTGCATCATAATGAAGCTCAAAGCCAAAAAGCGCACCAATTTTTAGCCCACCACATTCAAAACTCAGTGGCAAGTGCATAGTTTTTGATTTTGGGTTTGAAAAAATTGCGCGTTCATTCCAATGCGCAAAACCCATAAGTTGCTGTTGTGTATATATTGTAACATTTTTAGAATCTACAAGCACAAGGACTTTATAGAGTTTTGGCAGTGTGCTTTTGGTCGTTTTAGAACCTTTTGTCGTGCAATTTAGAGTCTTTGTGTGTTTTTTTAATATCGCTTCACCAACGACTAATGGCATAATGAAGCGCATTTTGTATGTCTTGCTTAGTGTTTGTATGTTTTGTATAATTTGCGCGTTGTAGTGTGTGTCATATTTGATAGTAGCGTTTGATTGAAATGGCGCAAAAAATGGCGCAAAAACATAATCAGGCAAGCACATTAAATCCACTTCTTGTTTGGCGCAGTTTTGCACATATTGCTCAATGCGCGCAATATCTTGTATCGCATTTGTTTGTAAAAGGGCTATATTCATACCTATCCTTTTTAAGTAAGTTGCTTTTAAGAGTTGAGATTTTAGCCTACTATTGTATTATAATGTTGCAAAAAGAACGCTAAAAACAAACCAAAATCCAAAAAAGGAGTGGTAATGCAAAGGATAACAAAATGGTAGAACGATACGCACGAGAGCAAATGAAGTCATTATGGAGTTTGGAGGCGAAGTATAGCGCGTGGCTAGAGGTTGAAATTGCCCTTGTGCGCGGGTGGAACAAGCTAGGGTTAATCCCTGATAGCGATTGTGAAAAGATTTGTGCGAATGCGAAGTTTGACATAGCGCGAATCGATGAGATTGAAGCGGTAACCAAACACGATTTAATCGCCTTTACCACGAGTGTGGCAGAATCTTTGGGCGAGGAGTCGCGGTGGTTTCACTATGGCATTACAAGTAGTGATTGTATCGACACGGCAGTGGCGTTGCAGATGCGCGATTCTCTCAAACTCATCATTGATGGCGTGAAAAATTTGCGCGAAGTGGTAAAAAGGCGCGCTTATGAGCACAAAGACACGATTATGGTGGGGCGTAGCCACGGGATTCACGGCGAGCCTATCACTTTTGGGCTTGTGTGTGCGGTGTGGTTTGCCGAGCTAGGCAGGCATTTAGACGCATTACATTCTAACCTTGAGATTATCAGCGTAGGACAGCTAAGCGGGGCAATGGGCAATCTCGCCCACACGCCAATGGAGCTAGAAGAGCTCGTATGCGAAAATCTCGGGCTAAAGCCCGCACCTGTGAGTAATCAAGTAATCCAGCGCGATAGATACGCCCGAGTCATCACGGATTTAGCCCTGCTAGCTAGTAGTTGTGAGAAAATCGCCGTTGAGATTCGGCATTTGCAGCGCACGGAAGTCTATGAAGCCGAAGAGTTCTTTGAAGAGGGGCAAAAGGGGAGCTCTGCTATGCCTCACAAGCGAAATCCCGTGCTAAGCGAGAATATCACGGGGCTTTGTCGCGTGATTCGCGCTTACGCCATACCTGCGATGGAAAATATCGCGCTGTGGCACGAACGCGATATAAGCCACTCTAGCGTGGAGCGATTTATCCTGCCTGATAGCTTTATCACCACCGATTTTATGCTCACTCGCCTCACACAGCTCCTAGATAAGCTTGTCGTGTATCCTAAAAATATGCGTAAAAATCTTAATCTCACAGGCGGGCTTGTGTTTTCTCAACGCGTGCTTTTAGAGCTACCCAAAAAGGGAATCTCGCGCGAAAATGCCTATAAAATTGTGCAAAGAAACGCGATGAAGGTGTGGCAAAATCTACAAAATAATGAGGTGCAAGAGGGTAAAAATGCGCTAAATGAGCGTGGGGAGAGCTTGTATTTGCAATATTTGCTTTCGGATTCCGAGCTAGTGAGCGCGATTGGCGAGCAGGCGATAAAAGAATGCTTTGATGTGAGCTACTACACAAAAAGCGTGGATGGTATCTTTAAGCGGGTGTTTGGCGAGTAGATAAACCTAAAAACGCTCGCCCAAAATAATGTTGTGAGGTGTATTTAGTGTTGGCAGTTTTTATGGTATCTTTACGAATCCAACGCCTCTCGCACTTCTTTGACAAACGCGCCGACTTTTTGCAGATAATCTTTTTCCCCGCAGAGTTTGACTATCGCACTTCCTATAATTATGCCATCGGCAAACTCTGCTATTTCACGCGCCTTTTGCGCATTTGATATGCCAAATCCCACTGCCACAGGAATATCATCGCGAATCT
>CAKVEH010000163.1 GCA_934728205.1 uncultured Helicobacteraceae bacterium | reverse complement strand
TTTTCTTGTAAATCAAGTTTTGCGCTCAACTCGAGCGAAAGGGTCGCTGTGGGTTGTATGTGTGGCACTTGCTCTTGCTTTTGGGAATCTCCACACGCCAAAAACACAAACACAACAATCACACCAAGATATAGCCCCCTCACTCGCTCTCCTTAAATCTTGTATTAGCAAAACTTCTAATCAAATCTCAATCCAAAACATATAAATTTCACAAAAAAATCACTTTTTTCTTGCCAAAAACAAAAAAAATAATAGTATAATCCGCGCGCCACTATCAATTTTAAGAATTGTTAGTAAAATTATCATAAAAGGAGCAAAAATGATAAAAAATCATTTTATTCGTGTTTCGTTAGCACTTTGTATCGCTAATACCATTGCTTTCGCAAATCAAATAGATAGCAATAAAGGGGGGGGGGGCATATTATCTTTTTAGCAGATAATGAGAACATAAATACTTCCCCACAAGAAAATACAGATTCTAAGGATTCTAATTCGTCAAAATCCACACAAAAAGTCCGCCTAGATAAAAGCGTATCCATAGCAAGTGGAAATGAAAAAAATATCGTTGATTCTCCCGCAAGTGTAACGGTCATCACCAAAGAGGAGCTAGAGCAAAAGCCCTACCGCGATTTGGGTGAGGCGTTAAAAGAGGTGCCCGGTGTGAGCTTGGAAGGCACGAGCAACAAACTCGGCGCAAACGCCATTAGCATTCGTGGTATGCCAGCGGGCTACACGCTTTATTTGCTTGATGGCTTGCGACAAAACCCAAGCGGCGATGTCGCCACAGCAAATCTAGGCGTAGGTGTGTATAATACCTTTATGCCTCCTACAAGCGCGATAGAGCGTATCGAAGTAATCCGCGGTCCTATGAGCACGCTCTATGGCTCAGACGCACTAGGCGGTGTGATAAATATCATCACAAAGCCCATAAGCAATAAATGGGGTGGGAGCTTCCAAACACAAGCCATAGTCCCAGAATCTAGTAAATTTGGAAATAGCTTTCAAAATTCACTTTATCTAAGCGGACCACTTGGGGAAAAATGGGGCTTAAATCTCCGTGCTCGACAGCTCACACGAAACGGAAGTCAAAAACCAACCGATGATAAAGGCAGTGTGGTGAATACATTTTTTGGCTCGCACTTTGTGATGTATAACTTTGGCGGGCGTCTCACTTACAAACCAAGCGAGCAAAACACCTATTTCGCGGATATTGACTACTCCAAATCCACCTATGACAACCGCGATGGGCAAATCGGCACACTAGGCGCGAACCTCAAAAACAACAACTACACGGGCGGCTATGAAAAATGGGTGGGGGTAAATAAACTCGCCGCCGCACTCGCACACAAAGGCGACTATGCTTATGGCTCGTGGAAAAATACAATTCAATTCTCCCACTCCGAAAACACAGGGCGACTTGTCGTAGGTCCTGACACCAACCCAAATGCCACCAAAAATCGCGGAATCGCTAGCAATGATGTGATTGTAGATTCTCGACTTCTAGCCCCGCTTTTTGAGCACACCATAGTAGGCTCAAATTTCCTCAATGTAGGGGCAGAATATCGCTTTGAAAACTACCACGATTTAGCCGCTACGCCAGCAAGCCATAACCGCAACACTTTCGCGCTCTTTGCCGAAGATGATTGGAATATATGGGGCGGGATTACTTTGACACTTGGCGCAAGGTATAATTTCAACGATAAATTCGGGCATAATGTAAGCCCACGCGCCTACCTCGTCTATGAGATTCTTAAAGGCTGGGCGATAAAAGGCGGTGTCGCCACAGGGTATAAAGCCCCTTATGCAAACCAAACCATTGACGCAGTCTATGGCTATGGTAGGCAGGGCGCACTGCCATTTATCGGTAATCCTAATCTAAAGGCTGAAAGCTCCATAAGCTATGAAATAGGCACGGTGCTAGATATGGAATATGTGGATTTCTCACTCACACTCTTTCGCTCAAACTTCCGCGACAAAATAGAATCTCAAAGCGTAACAAACACAAACAACACCGCTTGTGGCACGAGCGGAGCGCCTGCTTGTAGTATGGCGTATAACGCTAATAGCGCGTATTCGCAAGGCATAGAAGCGAGCTTTGGACTAAAGCCAATCTATGGATTTAGCTTTGATGTGAGCTGGACTTACATAGATTCTCAAATCACCTCAGGGAGCAATAAAGGCAACCCGCTAAGCACCACAGCGCGAAACAATCTCTTTGGCAAAATCGCCTATCAATACTCACGCCTTAATGTGTTTTTGCAAGCGCACTTCAAAGAGGGCATCGTAAATACCACTGCGCTAGGAAGTGGCCAGCAAGCAATCGCGCTCAAAAACCTACTTGGCGGAATCTACTACAAACCCTCCACCGTGCTAAATCTAGGAGCAGGGATAAAAATCACAGATAGCGTGCGGGTAAATGCAGGGATTTATAACCTGCTAGATACCAACCTCGCGGACTTTAGGAGCTATACTTATAATAACACAAACGCAACCGTAAGCTACTATGGTCCTGTAATCCAAGAGGGCAGGCGATATTTTGTAACTTTAATTTGGGATTTTTAACTACTTGCCAAGACAGAAGTTGCTAAATAGTGAATCTAAAAGTTCTCCATACTCAAATGGGCGTGTGATGTCGCTAAGGGCACTCATCGCCCCATTGATATGAAACGAAAAAAGCTCTAACGCCCCATCTTGCAGGGTTGCTTTTGCGCTTTGGAGCTCATCAAGTGCGTTATGCACCTTATCGACTTGATAAGTCGCGCTAAGTAGCGGAAAATCCACGCTATGCTTTGTCTCTAAAAACTGCGCTAAACAATCAACAACCTTTTGTGCTGGGAATTTTTGCCCTTGCAATTTATCT
>CAKVEH010000162.1 GCA_934728205.1 uncultured Helicobacteraceae bacterium | reverse complement strand
CACATTTGATTATGCCACACCCTCACCCCTTAATCCACACTCCTTTGTCCGCTCCTATGTCAATCATCAAGTTTTTAGCTTTGAGGATATGCAAAAAATAGGCTTGCAATCCTTTTATCAATGTGCTGATATAACTGCTGATGTAGATTTTGATTTTGTTGGAGAGCTTTTTGCGCTTAATGGAATGGATAGACTTTTTTATCTCCCGCAAAATCGTGCCCTTGTGGAAAAAATGGGAATCACAAAACTTTTAGAAATCTTTTCACAACACACGCATAATACGCTTTATCTTAGAGAAATCGCTAAGGCAAAAAGCTTGCTAGACCCACAAATTTTGGGCGAGCGATTTAAGTGTGCTTGCTTTTGCTATAATAACGCGCAAAATTGAGATATTGTAAGGAAAATTATGCAAAGTCAAGAAGATTCTCCACTTCATCAAAGTCTCAAAAGCCTCAATGCAGAGCAACTAGAAGCGGTTAAACACATTGATGGTGCGCTCCTTGTGCTAGCAGGCGCGGGTAGTGGCAAGACAAAGACTCTCACCACGCGCTTAGCTTACCTCATTAAAGAAGTGGGAATCCCCGCGCAAAATACCCTTACGCTTACTTTCACTAATAAGGCGGCAAATGAAATGAAAATGCGTGCTATGGAGCTTCTTGGTCAAAGCACACAAGCCCCGCCATTGCTTTGCACCTTTCATCGTTTTGGATTGTTGTTTTTAAAGTTTCATATCCACTTGCTTGGACGCGATGTGAATTTCACCCTCCTTGATGCGCAAGATTGTAAAAAAATCGCTAAAACACTCGCCCCAGAAATCCAGCCCGCACGCACGCTTGCCTATATTTCATCATATAAAAACAAATGTCTTAAGCCTGAAGTCGCGCTAAAAGATGCGCACTCCCCAGAATTTAAAGCCCTAAGCAAAGCATATATGCGCTATGAGGAATACTTACTTGCTCACAATGCCCTTGATTTTGATGATTTGCTCTACCTTACTTATGAAATCTTACGCTCAAATGAGAATCTCGCCAAGCAAAAAAGCGAGGAATACAACTACATTATGGTTGATGAATACCAAGATACCAACGAATTGCAATATAAGATTTTATGCTTACTCACTTGCACGCACCAAAATATCTGTGTCGTGGGTGATGATGACCAAAGTATTTATAGCTGGCGTGGAGCTGATATTACTAATATTTTGCAATTCGCGGAGCGATTTAGCAACGCACGCACAATTAAACTAGAGGAAAATTATCGTTCTACTCCACAGATTTTAGAGATTGCAAACACCCTCATAGCGCATAATGTCAAACGACTTGGGAAGAATCTAAAAAGCCAAAAAGATTCTGGCAATGCTGTTTCTATCCTCACTTCGCCCGATGAAATAGCTGAGGGCAATCTCATTGCCTCAATCATTAAAGAATCTCTCGCGCAAGGTAAAAGTGCGCAAGACTTTGCTATTTTGTTTCGTCTTAACGCATTTAGTCGTGGTATTGAAGACGCGCTTAATCGAGCAAAGATTCCCTACAAACTCATCGGCGCACAGCGATTTTATGAGCGTGCCGAAGTCAAAGATATTATTAGCTTTTTGCGCTTTTTTATTAACCCAAATGATGATTTCTCGCTAATGCGTATCATCAACAAGCCAAAGCGTGGGATTGGCAAGACAACCCAAGAGCGATTGCAAGCCATTGCTAAGCAAAAAGATTTGAGTGTATATGCGTGCTTTTGCGCTTACCCAAAGGAGTGTGCCACTCTCATTGGACAAAAGAATTATAACACGCTAGAGGAGTTTTTTGCCTTGCTAGATTCTCTAAAAAAGCTCACGCAAGGTAATTGTATGCTTGAATTTATCACGCAATTCAAAGAAAGTTTTGATTTTAGTGGTGATTTTACGCCATTAGAACGCATAGATAGAATGGCAAATATTGATGAATTTTATGGTGTTTTAGATGACTATTTTAGACAAAATCCAGATGAGGGCTTGCAAGAATTTTTAAACAATATCTCACTTAGCTCAAGTGCTGATGAGTATGCGAGTGAATGTGTGAGCTGTATGAGCGTGCATAGTGCTAAGGGCTTAGAATTTGAGAGTGTCTTTGTGATTGGATTAGAAGAGGGATTTTTCCCTATGATATTGACCGACACGGATTTAGAAGAGGAGCGGCGACTTGGCTATGTGGCTTTTACTCGTGCAAAGGAGCAACTCTACCTCTCAAGCGCGCAATCACGGCTCTTTCACGGCAAAAGAGAGCCTCACCTTGTGCGCTCACGATTTCTCGCAGAGAGTGGTGCAAATGGAGAGGATATATCACCCACGCCACAACATAAAAATACCCATACAAATTTCGCACTTAATGACATTGTGAATCACAAACTTTTTGGCAATGGGCGTATAATAGAGATTGAAAAAAACAGCAATACCACCATATTAAAAATCAACTTTGGTGGTATGGTGCGTAAGATTACAAGCGATTTTGTGCAAAAAATAGAGTTATAAATCAATCGCTTTGTCCTTTAAGCACGGTGTGTTTAGCACAATTATCTTTTTATGCTACAATGCAAGCCTTGAGTTGCTAAGATTCTACAATTAAAGAGCGTGAATGAAAACTACACATTGTAAAAATATTACCAAAGTGGGCGTGATTTTACGCCCTGATAGCCCAGAGCTAAAGCCCACCTTTATAACATTAAGTGATATTTTTAAAGCAAATGGCATAGAAGTGCGCCTTGATTATAAAAGTGCTCAAAGCCTCCATTTAAGCGGAGAGCAGTTTGAGGATTTAATTGCGTGGGCTGATATATTGCTTTCCATTGGGGGTGATGGCACGCTTCTTGCGCTAATCCGCGAATGCTATGGGAAAAATATCGCGTGTATGGGGATAAACGCTGGACGACTTGGAT
>CAKVEH010000161.1 GCA_934728205.1 uncultured Helicobacteraceae bacterium | reverse complement strand
GGCGGTGTCTCTGGCTCAAAGTTAGAGATGAGTAATGTGGATTTATCTCGCTCGCTTACACAGCTTATCGTTGTGCAGCGTGGATTCCAAGCGAACTCAAAAGCCGTAACAACTTCAGACCAAATCCTTAATACACTTCTTAACCTTAAGCAGTAATTTTAACTATACAAGAGCTTTTTGGCTTTTGTATAAGTTTAGTATAGAATCTAAATGGATTTTATACACTTAAATCAAGCTCAAAATATGTCAATCCAAATTCTAATAGGATAAAAGAAATTTTTGCACACGCTCCGCCAAGCACACCAGCGAGCGCATCATCACCCACGACACCAAGTCCGCCACGAACTTCTCTATCGATTTTACCGATAAATGATGGCTTAGTAATATCAAAGATTCTAAAAAATATAAAACACAATCCTATTGCTATGATTTGGGCTAAAATATTCATTTGAGCGATGTCAAAAAAACTCATCGCCATCCACATTCCTACCAATTCATCAATGACGATGCGCTTATCATCGTGTTTGCCAACTTGTCTTTCATAAATGTCAATTTGTTTTATGGCGATTAGTCCAATCAACACCGCACTTAAAAAAAGACTTTCTTGAGAGAAAAATAAAAGAGGCAATCCTAAAAAAATACTAACAAAACTTCCTATCGTGCCCGGAGCAAATCGAGACTTCCCGCTAAAAAGCACTGATAAAAATGCCGCTCTAATCCCCCAATCCACACAAACTCCCTAGCAATAATACACTACAAATCTCAATTTGTCAGTCTAAAAATTCTTTCTTGCGCATAAGTCCGTATTTTTTGCGCTTCTCCCATAGACTTTTGCGACTCATACCAAGCTTTTTGGCAAGCTCTACATCTGGATAGCGATTCTCAAACTTTGCAATAATGATTTTTTCATACTCTTTAATCGATAAAATATCCCCACCAATTTCTATCGCACTAGAATAACCCGAAATATCTACTACTTGTGGGAATGATATAATTTCGTTAGACACGATAGATACAATGCAACTGCACTTTTCAATAAGTTCTAAAAATTCTTTCATTTCAGTCTTGCTGAGTTCTTCTAAATTAGTAATATAAAAGACTTTGTTTTTGTTTGGCTGAGATTTCAAAAGTTGCCTCCAACGCTCCTCTTTAAGAGTTAGGAACTCAAATTTGATATTACGCATTCGTGCGTATCGCATAGCATAAATGTCTGCACTGCGCTGAGAGTTAGTTTTAATAATAAACGAGGGATTGTAAGATATTGGGTTTGGGGTGGAGAGTTCCTTTTCGACAAAAGAAAAGTAATTGCAGTAAAACTCCACTTCGCTCTTTAAGTCCTTATAGGATTTGTAATGTTTAATTTTGCGTGCGAGCTCTTCGGTGATAAATGGCTTGATAATGTAATCAGTGATGCCACTTTGCAATGGCTTTATAATGGTGTCATCATTCGCATAAGGCACGAGCAAAATGATAATCGCCTCTGGATGTGTGCGCACCAACGCAAGATAATCCCCCTCAATCGCATTAAAAGAAGCAATCACTACATCAAATTTCCTATGCTCTGCAAGTTTTTCCATTTCTATGATGTTTGATACCACTTCACACTCAAACCCAAAATCACTCAACTTATTGACAATGCTTTGCGCCAAATATGTCTCATTTTCGATAATCAAAACTCTCAAAACCCATTCCTCCTAACTTAATGTAAAAATTTATGCCACGCGATAAAGCGCAAGCAAGCATTTGCACTCACGGCGATACCCTCACTCCGCCCAATAAAGCCAAGTGATTCTGTCGTGGTAGCTTTTATACTGACTTTTGACTTGGAAATATTAAGAATCTGTGCGATTCGCTCCTGCATACGCGCTTTGTATGGAGTAATTTTGGGAATCTGCGCCATAATAGTAATATCTACATACGACACTTCAAACCCCACACTTTTGGCATATTGCGATATTTCTTGTAAAAGAATCGCAGAATCTGCACCTGCAAATTCTTTAGCACTATCGGGAAACCACTGCCCAATATCACCCGCGTTTATCGCACCTAATATGGCATCACAAAGTGCGTGTAGCACCACATCACCATCGCTATGAGCTTTAAAGCCTATATTAGATTCTATACGCACTCCTCCTAGCACCATTGTTTTACCTTCTTCAAAGGCGTGCACATCAAACCCACTTCCCCAAAAACTTTCATTACTCGGAGGTGTTAAAATTGCAGAATCTCTAAGGTTTTCATCATCTAAGTGAGTAAAAAACGCCAAATCTTCATAGTTTGTAAGTTTTTTTAATAAAGGGCTGCCTTTGATGAAATCGATATTTTTCCCCAATGTATGGATAGCTGAGCTTTCATCGCTAAACTCACCTCCTGTTTGCAATGCCTCGCGTAGCACATTTGTCTTGCTTAATTGTGGAGTTTGGATAAGTTTAATATCTTCGCGTTGCAAATATCGTCCTTGATAAAATGCCGTATCTGGCACGCTTATATATGGCACTGCGCAAGAAAAATCTGCATTTGCGGTGCATTCAAGTAGCCTTGTAACCACAGATTTATCGACAATGCAGCGTGCGACATCGCTTATTAGGACAAATTCACTTTTTACCTCTTTTATGGCATTTTTTACGCTTTCACATCGACTTTTGCCACCAAGCACAATAGTGTGATGGCTTAAGTTTTTCATATATTCATAGTCTTTTTTGCTTGCCGTGATGATAATTTCATTAAATTCATAGAGTGCGCAAAAATCTTGGAGAACTTTTTGCCAAAGGGCTAAATCGCCTACGCGTAGCCATTGTTTTTTGATTGGGAGATTCTCATCTGTGCAAAAACGCGTAGAATCTCCAGCTGCCATAAGGATTAAAGCGATTGATTGCGACATTGCATTCCTCTAAAAAGCTAAAAAATAATTTTTTTGTGTATTTTAGTATAAAAAAAATCAAAAAAAACTT
>CAKVEH010000160.1 GCA_934728205.1 uncultured Helicobacteraceae bacterium | reverse complement strand
TGGTTATATGTCTCATTCAGCCGTACAGCGAGATTATCGCTTAACTCAGTTGTAGTTATTTCCCAGACATCGCTTGGAGCACACGCTTGCATACTCATTGTTACTTCTCCTTATCTCTTAGTTTATTACTCATTTTGATATTTAAACCTATTTTTGAGTAATTTCGTTACAATGATACCCAAATAGTTAGCATATATATATATATATGAATTTTGTGTTACATTTTCAAAGTTTAGTAACAAATCTTATAATCTAAAAGGAGAAACAATGAATGGCAAAAATTTTGTCCTGCTCTCAAGTATATTTCAAATCTCTTTGGCAACTTGTCTTTTGGCTGATGATAACAACCTAGATTCAGCTGATACAAAAAACTTAAACAACACTAATTCTCAAAATATTAGTCAAGCAACACAAAATATCCAACTCCAAAAAAGCTCTGTAACTACTGAAGTCTCTCAAAGCGAACTGCCTATCGAGCTGCAAAGCAAGGCAATAAGCGTAGTAGAAAAATCTCAAATCCTAGAGAGAGTGGGTGTCGGTGGACCACAAGCCTTGCTAGAGCAAGTCCCCGGGATTTTGTATTCACGGAGCGGGGGAATCAACGGACAAATCACTATCCGCGGGCAAAACTCTAATCTCTCTCGCGCTATCATTATGATTGATGGGGTGCGCTACTCAGGGCGAAACACGCTAGATTTAAATGTGCTAGACCCAACGCAGTTTGATTCTATTGAAGTTATTCGTGGGGCGGCTAGCTCGATATGGGGAAGCGATGCGCAAAATGGCGTGATAAACTTCCGCTCACGCAAAAGCACCTACAACCTAGATTCTGACAAATTTAAAGCCACCGCAAGAATGCGTGCGCTAGAGTATAACTCGGTCAATGATAGCGTAGCAGGCAGGCTAGAAGTGCTAGGCGGAGGTGGTGGCTGGGATATGCTTGTGGGCTTAAGTGGGCGACACGGGATTGACTACCTAACTCCTGTGAAAGAAAATGGCAGTTATAAAAGGGCGACAAACTCGCGCTATGAAAGTTTTAACGCGGATTTTAACCTCGGCTACACTAATAGTAACAACACGCGCTACTACGCACAGGGTCGATTTTCACATATTGAATCACACCGCGCAGGCGGGCTTGGTGCAGCCCCTGGCTCAGAATCTGGCATTATAATGAGTGAGATTCCCATAAGGGAGTATTTCTTACGCACTGGGGTAAGTGCGAAAAATCTGGGCTTTGCCGATGGGATGGATGCGTATGTGTATTGGCGACATTGGGATACGGACATTTGGAATGACAGGAGATTATTTAATCAAGGCAACTACATACATCAGCAAGTCTATGATAATAACTATGTAGGCTCGCGTGTCGTCTTTGATAAGGAGCTAGGCAGGCATAGCTTGGCTTATGGGCTAGATATTGAAAGCTCTATCTCTCGCACGCAAGTGCGCCAAATCAATCTAACAAATCACGCAAACCCCACGACTAACACGACTAATCGTCCAAGCTCTAGCACAGACCTTGGTGTGTTTATTAAGGATGACTTTAGCGTATCAGATTCTCTAATCCTTAATGGTGCGCTAAGGGCGGACTATGTGCTAGTAACCATATCTAAAAAGCGAAGCAGTGTAGAAACTAACGCAGGTGGTAATATAGCGACAAAAGCCCTAGACAATAATGATGTGATACATACAGGCGCACTCACGGGCTCGCTTGGAAGCGTATATTTTTTTAATGACTATGTAAGCAATGTCTTTAACATAAGTCATAATTTCCGCGTGCCAGGTGCAGGCACTAGGATGCAAACCACGCCCAGCGGCTCAAGCACGCTAACCACGGCAAACCCACATATTAAGCCTGAGTATAGTCAAACCGCAGAGTTTGGATTTAGATTCCAAAATGACTCGCATTTCCTAGGGATTACGAGCTTTTTTACCAACTACACTAATATGGTCGCGCTAAGCACTTATCAAAGCGCAACTGCTGGCACCACCAACAATGTATATCGCTATGAAAACATTGGCAAGGCTTACATTACCGGTGTGGAGTTTGAGGGGAGGCATAGCTTTTTTGATTCCACCATTAGCCTGCATTATACCGCGACTTATAACTACGGCTATGATATGAGTAAGAGGCGACCTATCGCCTACCTCGCCCCGCTTTGTGGCAATATCAGCTTGCGCTTTAATTTTGCGCGATTTTATCTTGGCATTACAGAACGCGCTTATGCGGCAAAGCAGCATATCGATAATAAAGAAGAGCGCGTGCATAAGGGCTATGCTATGACAGATATTGCACTTGGCTTAAAGTTAGGCACTTTTAGCAGTAGGCTAGAAGATATGGAGCTAATTTTTGGCGTCTCAAACTTATTTAACACCATTGGTCGCAATCCCGCCACCGCAGAATCTATTAGCCATCCAATAAGCCTTACTAATCCGCTTGTAGAGCCCGGTCGCAACTTCACGCTTAAATATGTGTGGAAATACTAATGTGTGCTATCGTAATTTAGAATCTAGGAGTGCAAATGCCATACTCTAGACTAAAAATATCTATAATTTATATTTTAAGCATTGCTGTTGTGCTTGCTATCGCACTATTTGCGCTAAGCATTGGACGATATGACATTCATATAAGCGATATATTCTCGCTTATTACTACAAATCGCCTTGATAACGAAGTGGATATATTTGTCCTGTTAGATTTTCGCGCTCCGCGAGTGTTATTAGCACTTGTTATGGGAGCGGGGCTAAGTATGGCGGGTTGTGCGTTTCAAAGTCTTTTTAGCAATCCTTTGGCAACCCCTGATATTTTGGGTGTTACAAGCGCGTCTAGCTTTGGAGCGGTGCTAGGGCTTATGTTTGGATTGAGTATGCTTGGTGTTTTTGCGTTTGGATTTGCGTTTGGAATTGCCTCTTTGGTGCTTGTCGTGGCGGTTAGCTACTCGCGCTTTGTCCCGCTTAGCACTATTAGTATGATTTTAAG
>CAKVEH010000159.1 GCA_934728205.1 uncultured Helicobacteraceae bacterium | reverse complement strand
GACAAAATTATAAGGCTATGCTAAATGGCAAGGTAACTTACAACTCAAGCCACCGCAAAGACCTTTTTGTATGGCTTGATAATGGAAAAATGAAAATCCTAAGCGAGAAGTAATCTCACTCACACCACACAATCTCACACAAAGATTCTATCGCTTATGGAAAATAAGTGATAGAGAATTTACACAATGACGCGTGTTCTTAGCAGTGAAACCCTCGCCTTTAAATATATGTCCCAAATGCCCTCCGCAGTTTGTGCAGGTGATTTCAATGCGTTGCAAATCAGAATCTAGACTTTGGGTTACTGCGTCTTTCTCACTAGATTCAAAACTCGCCCAACCACAACCAGAATGAAACTTCGCACTTGAATGATACAAAAGCGCATTGCACTGCGCACAAACATACTCTCCCTCTTCAAACACATCGGTATATTCTCCGCTAAATGGTGGCTCTGTGCCTTTATGCAAAAGCACATATTCTTGCTCTTTGCTTAGTGTGTTGTATTTTTTCAAAATCACTCCTTTAATTTGCTTTTTTTGTGCGCAAGTGAATGTATAAATGCAGCACATCAATGCTTGCTGGCGTTATACCACTAATTTCGCTTGCCTCAAAAAGTGATTTTGGATTGAATTTTTTTAGCTTCTCAACCACCTCAAGGCTAAGACCGGGTATATCATCAAATACAAAATCCTTTGGAATGGCGACTTTTAACATATTTTGCATATTTTTAATGCTCTCTTGTTGCTTTGTTATGTAATTTGCATACTTAGATTCTATAACCACCTGCTCTAATGCCCTTTGACTTAAATCCGCTACGCTCACTCCAAAATGCTCGCAAAAAGCCACGAGATTATGAGAATCTGGCACATTCACCCCTATGACTTGCAAAAGCGTGGCTTTATCGCTTATTTTTCTTAATCCAAGATTCTCTAAAAATTCATTATTTGCTTTACTTGGAGTTATTGTATTATCTTGCAAGGATTGTAAAACACGCGCAATAGCCTTTTTGTCATTCATCGCCCCATCATACTCACCTTGAGCGATGAGTCCCAGCTCAAAGGCTTTTTGACTTAGTCGCAAATACGCATTATCCTCACGCAAAAGCAAGCGATACTCTCCACGCGAAGTAAAAAGCCTATAAGGCTCATTTGTGCCCTTACTTACCAAATCATCAATCATCACGCCAATGTAGGCTTCATTTCGTTGTAAAATAAAGGGGTTTTTGTCCTGTGTATGAAGTGCAGCGTTAATGCCTGCGATTATGCCCTGTGCGGCTGCTTCCTCATACCCTGTCGTCCCGTTGATTTGCCCAGCTAGGAATAGATTCTCGCATTTTTTGCACGCAAGCGCGTGGGTAAGCTCCGTTGGCTGGATATAATCATATTCTATGGCATAGCCATAACGCGTAATTTTCGCGTTTTCTAATCCCTCGATGCTATGTATCATCTCTTCTTGCACATCAGTTGGCAATGAAGTAGTCAAACCATTGATATAATATTCCACACATTCGCGCGTTTGAGGCTCTAAAAAAAGTTGGTGTCGCTCCTTGTGCGCAAAGCGATTGACTTTATCTTCTATACTTGGGCAATAACGCGGACCAACACCTTGAATCTGCCCGCTAAAAAGTGGCGCACGATGAAAATTATCGCGGATAATGCTGTGGGTTTTTTGGTTAGTATAAGTTACAAAACACGGAATCTGCACGGGATTAAAATCCTTTGTGCGTGCGCTGAAATGCGGTGGATTCTCATCGCCATAATGCACTTCTAAATTACTAAAATCAATACTCCTCCCATCAATCCTCGCACAAGTCCCTGTTTTCAATCGCCCCATTTCTAAACCCAAGTCTTGTAAGGAGAATGAGAGTGTTTGCGCGCTTAACTCGCCAAAACGGCCATTTTGGAGCTTTTGCTCGCCAATGTGGATAAGTGAGCGTAAAAATGTCCCTGTGGTGAGAATCACGCTCTTTGCATAATAGGTTTTATTAAGATTGCTTTTTACTCCAATAACCCTAAATCGTCTTCCACTTTTTTTAAGTAATAAATCTGTGATAAGCTCTTGAGATACGCTCAAATTTGGTGTATTAAGGGCGTATTTTTTAGCCACTATCGGGTAAGTATCCATATCAATTTGTGCTCTTGTGCCACGCACAGCGTGTCCCTTTGAGGCATTAAGTGTGCGAAATTGTAACCCACAAACATCTGCAATCTCACCCATAACGCCACCAAGTGCATCAATTTCTTTGACCAAATGCCCCTTACCAAGCCCACCTATGGCAGGATTACAGCTTGCTAACGCAATATTTTGAATAAGGATAGTAAATAGGTGAGTTTTTGCGCCCATTTTAGCACTAGCAATGCCTGCTTCAAGCCCAGCGTGCCCACCGCCAATCACAACCACATCAAAATTATTCATTTTTTTCCTTATGTGAGAATCTAAAAAACGCAATTTTACAATACAAATATTTCTTGCGTGCATAAATGTGATACAATCATAAGAAAATTCAAGGAGTGAAGTATGGGAATGCAATGTTTTAGAGCAGTGATTGTATGTATGGTGATATTTAGTGGAGTTTTTGGCGCGCCTAGCGGCAATGCTAACAACAATATAAGCAAAGAAGCAATGCAGGCAATGAAACAAACCGACCAAGATGCCTATCTCACAAGTCAAAATATGTATAAAAAAGATTTTGGTGATATAAGTATGTTTGTCATTTCACTAGGCAATTTTGACGCGCCATTTGATAAACTTATCGCAAGTGATGACAAACAAAGCGCGTTTTTACAAACAATGACAAATGACAAGGCAATAAATCACCACAATGTAATGCTACTAAAAGGCAAAGAATTTATCGCGCTCATTGATACGGGATTTGCCCATACTCAAGAGATTCTCATTACACAACTCCAAAAAATAGGAATCTCGCTACAAGATATTACACACATTATTGTATCTCACGCTCACCCAGACCACATAGGTGGCATTTTACCAAATTCCCCAAAGAGCAA
>CAKVEH010000158.1 GCA_934728205.1 uncultured Helicobacteraceae bacterium | reverse complement strand
GGTATGAGCGTAGCAGAGGCAAACTTTTAGCCTTTATCGAAAAATATGAGGGATAAATAAAACAAGGAGGACAAAATGACAGAAGAAAACCTTAAATCAAACTTAGAAAGCGTGGGCAAAATGTATTTCTTACTACATATAGAAAAAATATTTGACCTACATAAAGCGGGATTTAGCACCAATGAAATAGCCATAATGATATTTGACAAAGAGCGGGACAAAAAAGCTAGCTCACCGCTGATAAGGGCAAAAAGTGCAATCAAAATCATAGAGGCTAATAAAGTGTTTGAAGCATTAGAAATCATAAGAAAATCAAATGCTTTTAATAATGCTATTGATAAGACTAAGAAAAACCTACAAAAGGAGATAAAATGACAACAATTAGTAAAACAATAAAAAATATGGTAAAAGTAGTATTGCTCTGTTGTGAATTGTCTTTTGCGTTTGGACAAACATACAATCACAATATAACAATAAATCCTACGGGGACATTTAACAACTTTTCTTGGGGAGAAGCAATGGGCAAGGCACTCGCAGCGGAAAGCCAAGCACAAGCAGAGGCAGCACGAATGCGAGCAGAGGCTGAAAGACAGGCTGCTATGATACAACAAGAAAATGCACGATTGCAACAACAAGCACATTTAGAAAGACTTAAAACCGACCCAGAATATGCGTTACGAAGTAGATTAAATGAAAAACACCGAGCGTTAGACAATGTGCTAGACCAAGCTATTGAAAAATATAAGGCACCAAGGGAAAGAATAAAAATAGTAAATGAGGAATTTGTCTTAATAAACAATGACAACCAGACTTCATATAATAAGGCAAAACCAATCATTGAAAGGTTAATGGTATTAGATAGTAAGGCAAAATCTTTAGTTGATAATCCTAAAATTTTGCCACAGGAAAAAGCTGAAGTTAAAGACTACCTATCTAATGAGTTGCATATCAAAAGAGACTTAATATCAAAAGGACTTAAAGCACTTGAAGATGATGAACAACAATTAAAGAAATCTTCTGCAAGAAGAGATGCTTTACTTGAGATGGATGAAAAATATTTCACAGAGGCAGACAAATATACACACAAAATAGCCTATGATAATAAGGCGTATGAGGCATATTTAAATATACTTGAAAAACGCGCTGAATTATGGAGAAAATTGGCTAGAGAACAAGAAGCATACTTCTATGCTGGCGAAAAATATGTTGAGAAATTTAAAAATTTCTCGCAAGAAATGAGAAAAATTGACAAAGAAATTATGAAATCCAAATCATTTGTGAAAAAATATGAAAAATTATTTGGGCAAATAGAAAAGAGATTGGGTGTGTAGGTTTTATCAAGTGTTTTTTGGACAAAATTTGCCAACACTAGACACAAAAATCAGTGTTAGGGTTGAACCGACTAATCAAATAATTATAAGTAAGGAATTGATAAATGAATAAGGCAATGGAATCGATAAAAATATTTATAAAATTTGCATTGATAATGCTTGCCATTCAATTTTAAAAATATTAGGTATAGCGCGCCCAGAGATTTTGTTTATAGCTTTAAGTTTTTTTGTAGGATTTTTTATGTGTCGTATTTGCTGGTGGATTTGCTATGGTTTGTTTTTTGAATCTAAAAACAATAAGAAAGTTTTTATGTATATCTATTGTTTGCTTGGGGGTGGAATGTCTGTTGGTTGGGAATTTTCTAAAATCACCCCCAAGTCCGGGAATTTTTTAAACGAATTAGCTATTTTGTGTTTATTTATTTTTGTGATGACATTTGTTATATTTTTCTTTGCCAAACCTATTTTTAAGCCTTTGCCTGAGAAAATCTATCAAACAAAGAAAAACCTTATAGCTATTCGATTTTTTAAGGTTTTATTTATCGTTTTATTTTTGATAGATTTTATTATAGTGTTGGTAGTGTTGGCTGTTGCTGCTAAAGAGGGTTTTGAAGGAATAATACTATGGGTAACATTAGGAATACCAATCTCATTTGGTTTGACTTCCCCCATATTCTTAATCCTTTGGGGTATAAGTTATATAGTCTTTGGCAGTGGGCATCCATTTTTTGTATTCAAATACGACCCATATAAGTTTGCTCAAATGACACACATTCAATCTCAAGAATCTCTATACGACACAGAGTAAGCTATAATTAACCTTAAGGAGCAGCAATGAAACGACATATTTTTGCATTTATGGCTGTGTTTTGTGCCACATTCACACCAAGTCTCGCGCAAATGAGCAATGAGGAATGGACGCGCTCCTACACACTCTGCACGGAGGATAGACAAGTGAGGGCTTGTGCTCTGCTTATCAATGAGGGGCTAGAGAGTGTGCAAGAATGCGAGAAGTCTTGCAATGATATAGGGCGCATATTTCATTATGCTGGATTGCGCAAGCAAGCCATAGAATATTACCTTAAAGCAGGGCTAAATGGCAATGTGTATGCTATCCATAATATAGGGTTAATGCTCCACGAGGAGGGTGAGTTTAGCGAAGCGGTGGAATATTACGCCATTGCGTGTGATAATGGCGTTATGCTCTCGTGTAATAATTTAGGGGTGCTTTTTCGTAATGGCTTGGGCGTGCCAAAAGATTTAGCAAAAGCGCGAGGTTTTTATACTTTAGCGTGCGATAATAAAGAATCTACAGCGTGCTTTAATCTAGGGGCTATTTATGCCTTTGGCATAGGCACAAATATCAATATCCCACTAGCGCGAAGTTATTTTGATAAAAGTTGTAATTTAGGATTCCATATCGCTTGTGAGATAAACGCCGATACTCTGCGCCCAGAGGATTTAAAGAAATTTAAGCAAGAGAGTGGCAATGAATTACGCGGACTTGATATTTAATCAAATCCTAAAAAGTCATCGACACCATAGGTTGTATTTAAGTCCATATATAGCAACACCTAGATAGATTAGTGTTTGTGTTTGGCTTCCCACGCTTTGATTTCAGCTATCAAAGGCGTAATGTCGTAATTTTTGATTTTAGATTCCATTGTGGCTAAATATGTATCGATATTTTGTGGCGTTAAAATGTGCGTACCAT
>CAKVEH010000157.1 GCA_934728205.1 uncultured Helicobacteraceae bacterium | reverse complement strand
GGTTATAAGGTTCTTTGTCATCATCTGCGTATGGGAATTTCGCAAAACCGCCCATTTTGGTGCTGTGTGTGCCTGCGATGTAGAGCTTGATATGCTCGTTTGGATTAAAGCCAAAGGATATTCTAGGATTAAAGGTATGCCAACCTTTGTCGTTTTTATACGCTGAAGTGATAAGCGCACCCGGTGCGACAGGGCTATCTATGGAAGCGTGATAATACTGATAGCGTCCGCCAATGCCGATGTCAAAATGTCTTCCAAGTGGGAAATACCCATCGCCAAAAAGAGCAATGGTATTTACCCGCTCTGTCGCACTCCAATTTGCCCGAAATCCAAATGGCGTCATATCGCCTTGCCCACCGATAAATCCGCGCATACCATTATCGGTAATCAAATGCTTATAATACGCGCCAAAAGTCGTGCGGATTCCATTGCCATAATTGCTATCCAAGCGCAACTCCTCTAGCACTTGTGTAATGTCATAAAAATATCCGTCCTTTTTGCCACCATAAGTTTGCACCAAAGGATAAGTGTTGCTAAGAGAATCTGTCTTGTTAAACGCGGTAATAGAGCTTAGCAAATGCCCGCCAAAGTCATAATCTAACTTTAGGCTTGCTTGCTGGGAGAGGAGCTTCTCCCAAGGGCTTGGCGCATATACGGCGTTTGGCTGTCCAAGCGTGGTGGAGTTTGGTTGCCACTTTTGATTGTTGTAGCCGAAATTATCAGCCACAGGAGAATCTGCGGGAATCTCCCAGCCACTAGCAGTCGTGCCATTTTTGTATTGAGATTTGGTAAGCCAAAATCCTTTGGTGTTTTTGGGGACATAGTTAAAGTTATAACTTAGCGTGGCTAAAAACGCGCTCACAGGGGCATAATACAGCGAAGCCCCGCCTAAAATACTATCGCTATCTTTCATATTTTTATCGCCATATTTGATAAAGCCATTATCGTGTATGTAGCGCACGCTTGCCTTGCCCCAAAGTTTGTTTTTGACTAGCTCGCCACCTGCGTAAATGTTTAAATCCTCATAGAGCTTTGAGCCTGTGAGGGAGACATTGGCGTAGTCGCCTTTCATCGGGTTTTTGGTGCGGATTGAGATTAGCCCTGCTTGGGAGTTCTCGCCATAGAGCGTGCCTTGCGCACCGCGCAATAATTCTACTGCCTCCACATCGCCTAAGGCTTGGATAAGGAAATTTGCACTTTGAGGGACGCCATCGACATAGAGATTGAGCGTGGTGGTGTAGTAATCAGGGCTAGAAATCCCGCGCAAACTTGCCATAGGAAACACCGATGCGCCGTGAGAATCTTGAATCGATAAGCCCGCAAAAATGCTTCCTAACTCGGTGGTGGATTTTATGTTGGCATTTTGGAGTTGCTTTTCTTTTGCCACTTGCACGCTAGAATTCACGCTTTGGATTTCCGCTTCGTATTTGTTTGCATAAGTCGTAGTAGTGGATTTTTCGAGTTGCACAGATTGCTGGGGGGTATTAGAATCTTGTTTATCGCTAAATTTTGTGTCTTCACTCTGTGCGTTTGTATTACTTAGTGCTAATAGCGCGCAAGTAATAATAGAAATTGTGTAAGGCTTAGTTTTTTTTGGCATTACTTTCATTAGTTCTCCTTTAGAATTAGATAAAAATAAGTCGCAATAATAATAAAAGCCATCAAAAAATTTCTACTCTAAAATACCAAAATACCTAAAAATAATATAAATTTTTGCGTGTAAAACTTTATTGATGATTTTTGTCGATTCTGTCGATAATTTATGATATAATAACAATTCTTAAATTTTATTATAGTTTATCATTTGTAATATAAATGCACATAAGGAGAAACAATGGCTATACCTATCAAAGACAATACAAGGGCTAAAGCTAGTCTGTATTCGCACTATGATATTTTTTCTCGCTCTGCGGATAAGGTCGCACAATCAAATCTATCAAAAGATATGGAAAGCCTAGAGTTTTTGGGACAAGATTTTAATGTTAAATGCAATGTTGTTTCCATACTTGATGGGGTAACGCTACATTATGGAAGTTTTATGGGTGATTTTTCTTGTTTGGATTACAAATTTGATTCTCCAAAGGTGCATTTTGGATTATTACAAAGTGGAAACTACAAGGGCGAGTTGGATTGCAAGCCATTTAGTGTGGAGGGTGGTGAAATTTATATAGTAGCACCAAACACACATACAATCGGTCAAAGTGCTTTTGCGGATTGCCATTGTGTGCAAATTGACATTGATGTCAAAGAATCTAAAAGAGAAATACAATCTTTTTTATCTAATTTTAATATCGAATTGCTTTATGAATTCCTTATCCAAAATCCATTAGTAGTGAAGTCCTGCCTGCATACTCGTGGCTTGCTTAATATGCTTTGTGGAACAAAGAATGTTGATTTATTAAGACTAAAGGTCTTAGAGTCTTTGCTTACCATACAAGAAAATGCTTATAAATCACAAATACACAATGTCTATGGTATAAATTATAGTAAAAATGTTTATATTGCCCGCGTGGCAGAATATTTAGAAGCGAACTATAACGCAAGCGAAGAATGTTTGAATCTATGCGCACTTGCGGAGCGATTTGAAGTGTGCGTGAGCAAACTCACAAGTGATTTTCGCTCGGTTAAAGGCGTTTCTGTGTATCAATATCTCAAACAATGCAAGATTCAAAACGCTATTTTTTTGTTGCAATCTGGCAAAAATGTAAGTGAAGTCGCAAATGAGGTGGGCTATGTCAATGTTTCGTGCTTTTGCAAAAATTTTAGAGAAAAGATGGGAGTAAGCCCAAATAGATTTATTAAAACTATCAAAAATCACTAAAGATTGTGTTCTTTTTATTAGAATCTATAAGATTCTAATAAAAAGTTTAATCCAACTAAGCGGATTTTTCTTATCATTTTTAGTAAGATTGTATGCAAATTTTGTTGTTTGATTTGCGAGTTACAAAAATACATTGTTTTGTCAATACCGCACTTTTTTACAAAGGCACATTGAACGCGCCTTACTTCGCGCTTGTGGCTCTATCCACTAAATACGCGATATTTTGAAA